>VBLM01000038.1 GCA_005879095.1 Deltaproteobacteria bacterium | reverse complement strand
CACTCCGGCCTCACCACGCAGAACAGCGCGCAGCTGACGGTGCCCAACGTGATCATTCCCGGCCTCGACTGGATCTCCCGCGGCGAGTTTTCGCGCGAGGTGCAGGGCGGGTTCGCCTACGACCAATTGGCCGCGCGCACCGGACTGCTCTTCCGCCACGGCAACCACTCGATCGCGCCGTCGCTCAACTTCATCCACGTCTTTCTCGTCGACCTGTACCAGGCCGGCCTCGCCGACGTGATCGGAAAGGGCGGCGCGGCAGCGGGCATCACCCACGACTGCCCGCGTCACTGCACGCTGACGTATCCGGAAATCCGCTACACCTACGACGGGCGCGACAACGCCATCGAGCCGACGCAGGGGTTCTACTTCTCGGCCAGCTTCCAGCAGACGCTCAAGCCCGGAACGTTCTCGTACTTCCGCATCAACCCGGAAATCCGCGCCTACGCGCCCGCGACGAAGTACGCGGTTTTCGCGCTGCGCGCCGAGTACGGCGGCCTCTTCACCGAAACCGCCGAGGCGACCAGCCCGTTCACGCAGCGGTTCTTCTTCGGCGGCCAGAACGAGCAGCGCGGGTACTCCCCGCTGCGGCAGGGCCCGAAGATCGGCGCCTGCGATCAGGGCCAGGCCAGCTGCCCGTACGCCAGAGTCGGCGTGCCGATCGGCGGCAAGTACGCCGTACTCTTCTCGGCCGAGCTGCGCATCCACGCCGATTTCATCCTCAACCATCTGGGGATCGTGCCGTTCGTCGATGCCAGCCGGGTGCAGAACACCAGGAACGTCCTCGACGGCGGCCTCGAGTTCGCGCCGGGGATCGGCCTCCGCTACATCACGGCTTTCGGTCCGATCCGCGTCGACTTCGGCTGGCTGGCGAATCCGAAGAACGTGATCATCCCGGCCGACGGGACGGTCGTTCTCAAGGACACGACGGTCAGCGCGTTCTGCAGCAAAAAAGACCCGACCTGCATCTATGAAGCGCGCTGGGCTGTCCACGTCACACTCGGAGAGGCTTTCTAGATGCGCAGCGGGCGCCTTGTGGCAAGAATTGCAGGACAGTGACCGAGCACACGCCAGAACCGGTCTACGAGCCGATGCGCCCTCCACCGCGCGAGCTGAAGCCGGGTTGGCGCAAGGCCGGCCGCGTGCTGTGGATCGCGTTCTTCTCGGTGCTCGGATTCGTGGTCCTGGCGGTCGTGACGGCGCTCGTCTGGCTGCAGACCGGCACCGGCACCGAGGAGCTCGGGCGCTTCGTTACGCACGAGGCGCGAAACGCGATCTCCGGCGACCTGCGCGTGACGAATCTGCACGTCGGCGGGTTCCTCCACGTCTGCGTCGACGGCGTCGAGCTGCGCGATCCCGAAGGCCACAAGGTTTTGGCCGCGGAACGCGCCTGCGTGAAGCTCAAGCCGCTCTCGCTCAGGGCGCACCGGGTGGTGCTGACCGAAGTCGACATCGAGAAGCCTTGGGTCGAGATCGCGAAGGCGCCCGGCACGCAGGAGACGACGCTCCAGCGCGCGATCAAGCCGCGCCACCCGTCGGCTCCCGGTGGGCCGCTGCAGTGGATCATCGACGTGCGGGCGCTGGCGCTGCGCGGCGGAAGCGTGACGATACGGCCCGAGGTGGGCGAGCCCGCCACGTTCGCGCTGGAGGATCTGGCGATCTTCGACGCCCACGCGCTGTACGCCGCCGACCAGGCCGCTGCCGCCTTGAAAGTTTCGGCGCAGATCGCCGCGCCGGGAACGGCGATGGCCGCCGTCGATCTCGACGCCAGCGTCGAGGGCCCGATCGCGACCGGCAAGGTCGCGCTGCGGACGCTGCGCGTGAAGCTCGGCGAGAGCGGTCTGGCGGCGAATGGCTCCTGGGACATCGCCCGGAATGCGGGCGCCCTCGCCATCCGCGATCTCGCCGTCCTCCCCGACGACGTAAGCAAGTTACTTACGAAAAACAAGTTCCTGAGTTCCGCCGTCCACGGCGAGGCCGACCTGAAGAGCGACGGCAAGACCGCGCAGCTCGATCTGCGCCTCGACGGCGGCGGCGGCCGCATCCAGGCCAAGGCGACCGTGACGCTGGAGAAGAAGCCGATCTGGGACCTGCAGCTCGCCGTCGACCACGTCGACCCGGGCGCGCTCTCTCCGCAGGCGCCCAAGGGTGAAGTCGACGCGCGCGTCGCGCTGCACGGCAAGGGCACGCCGCAGTTCGACCAGCACGGCGTGCGCGGCGAGCTGGGCGGCGTCGTCCACGTGGGGCCGGCGAATCTCGAGCGCGTCGGACCGCTGGTCGCCGATCTGCAGGCCAACCTCGAGGGACGTTACGCGATCGTCAAGGCCTTCTCGGCGACCGCTCTGGGACTGCAGATCAAGGCGCACGGCGCCGCAGCGTACGACGAGCTCTCGCTCGACCTCGACGTCAACGCGCCCGACCTCGCGCACGTAGGCAAGGCGGTGGGCGCGCTCACCCGCAAGCCGTCGCTGCCGCTGGCGGGCTCGACGCACCTCACCGCGCGCGTCACCGGATCGCCGCAGCGACCCGACGCGCAGGTGCACCTGCGCGCGCCGCGGCTCCGCTGGAACCCGACGGTCGCTGCCGAGGGCCTCGCGGTCGACGGCGTCCTGCACGGACCGCTTTCCGAGCCGGACGGATCGCTCCAGATCGCCGCGCAGCGGCTCTCGGCGGGCAAGATCGATCTCGGCGCGCCGCGCATCGCCATGGACCTGGAATGGCCGGTGATGCACCTCGGCATCGACGCGGGCGTGAAGGACGGTTCCTTCCAGCTGACCGGCGACGCGACCATCGACGACGACAAGGACGGCCTGGTTCTTTCCAACTTCACCGTCGCGTATCCCGGCAACCAGCTGCGCCTGGCGCATCCGGCCAACGTGCATTTCCGCGACGAGATCATCGTCGAGCCGGTCGAGCTCGCCGGCGAGCACGGCTCGCTCCGGTTCCAGGCGCAGGTGCGGCCTCCGCCGGGACGGATCGATGCGGCGCTGGTGGTGACGCGCTTCGAGCTCGATCGGCTGCCCCAGTTCGCGCTGCCCAAAGACCTCGGCCTGCACGGCGTGCTCGATGCGAACGCCGTCGTGCAGGGGCCACGCGAGGCGCCCGACGTCGATCTGCGCGCCGACGTCAAGGGTGCGGGGGCGAAGCCGGCCGGCGATCTCTCGATCGATGCGCACACGCACGCACACGTGCACACCGGCCGCCTCAAGACCGACGGCTGGATCGCTTCGCCGGGCGTGCTCCGCTTCGACTGGAACGGCGACGTTCCGCTGGAGAAGCTCGCCGACACGCCCGCATCGGCCCCTGTGCAGCTCGAAGCCCGGCTCGCGCAGGTCGATCTGGCGAAGCTGGCCGACACCGCGAAGCTGACCAGGCTGCAGCAGCAGCGCCTGCGCGGCGTGGTCGATGCGCGGCTGGTGGCGAGCGGCACGCTCGGGGCGCCGCGGGCGACACTCTCGCTCGATGTCAAGGACGTCGGCACCGATCGGATCCAACAGGTCGACGCCAAGGCGGGCGTGCTCCTGGAAAAGGGCAAGGCCTCCCTCGACGGTACCGTCGCGCTCGGCGGCTCGCCGGCGCTCGGCTTCACCGCGCAGGCGCCGTTCGATCTGCAGCGGTCGGTGAAAGAGAAGGGCTACCTGCGCGGCGCGATCGAGCGCGCCCTCACCGCCGAGGTCGCGATCACCCGGCTCCAGCTCGAGCGGTTGGCGACTTCGGGCCTGCTTCCCCAGGGGAGCGCGGGCATCCTCAGCTTGAGCGCGCGGCTGAGCGGGACGCCGGCGAAACCGCAACTCCATCTGTACAGCTCGGGCGAGAACGTGACCGTCGGGCGGCTGCACGGGCTCGGTTTCCAGGGACAGCTGGACATCGTCGATCAGATCAAGCTGGCGGTCGGCGCGCAATCGCAGGGCGACGTGGTGGCGCGGCTGGATGCCGGCGCCTCGCTTTCGGGCGCGGAGCTGATCGAGGTGGCGGCCCGGCGCGACGATCCGGACGCGATCGCGCCGCTGCTCGATCGCGCGGTCTCGCTGACGCTGGAGATCCCGGGCCTGCCCATCGCGCGCGCGACGCAGTTGGCCGGCCGGCCGGCGGTGGCGGAAGGAAAGCTCACCGGGCGCGTCGCGCTCTCGGGAACGCCGGCGCGGCCGCGGCTGACGGGGCAGCTGGCGCTCAAGGATCTGTCTGCCCGGGAGAAGCACCTCGGCGCCGGCGATCTCTACGTCGAGGCCGATTCCGGAGGCGCGCTGCTGCACCTCGGCATCGATCCGCCGGGCGGCGGCAACTTCCTCGGCCACGCGAAGCTCGATGCCGACCTGGGCGGCCGCACGCTCTTGCGCAACGGATTCGCCTCGGTGCTGGAGGGCCAGCTGAGCGGCCAGGTGCAGGCGAACCATCTCGACCTCGCTTTTCTCTCGGGCTTGTTTCCGCGGCTGCGCAAGACCGGCGGCGCGCTGGAGGGCAACGTGAAGGTCGCGGGCCTGCTCGGCAAGCCGATCGCCAACGGCGATGCGCACCTGCGCAAGGGTCTCTTCGACGTGGTCGGGCAGGGCGTGTACGAGGACGTCGGGCTCGACGCGACGTTCTCGCCGAAGGAGATCGTCGTCGACCGCATCACCGGCACGACCGGCACCGGCACTTTCGCGGCCATCCTCGTGGCCTCGCGCAAGACGCCGTCCGACGTCGACCAGCCGGAGCCGATCGAGTTCACCGGCGAAGTCCACCTCGGCGACGACGAGTCGGTGCGCGATCGGAAGACGCCGCAAGGGACGCCGTTGCACGCCGGCGCGGTCCCGGTGCGGCAGGCCGGCGAACAGCGAGCCGACGTGACCGGCGAGCTCGATATCTTCGGCGACTTCACCGAGAGCGTGCTGACGCTGAACGCCAAGATCCCCGACGCGCGGGTCTTGATCAAAGGCCTTCCCGACAAGAAGCTGCCCAAGCTGAAAGAGAACCCGGACGTGCTGCTGGTGCACCCGGGCGAGAAGCCGCATCCGCCCGGGCGCGAGCCGGAGGAGGTCGCGGCCGAGCAGGAAGCGATTCGCACCGCGACCTTCCGCGTGCACGCGCACCTCGACCTGGTGCACCTCTACGTCAAGGCGCCCGACTTCGAGTTCCCGGTCGAGAGCAACATGAACTTCGACTACGACGCGCGCCATCCCGACACGCCCAGCGCGGACGGTACGGTCCACGTGCCACAGGGATCGTTCAACGCCCTCGGGCGCAGATTCACCGTCGAAGACGCGAAGATCATCGAGACCGGCGGCGACATCGAGGACCCGGACCTGGAGGTCAAGGCGCTGTTCGAGAACCCGCAGGCCAACGTGACCATCACTGTCACGGGGACGGCGAAGGAGCCGGACCTCAACATGTCGTCGAACCCGCCGATGGATCAGGACGCGATCGCGTTCTTCCTCGCGACCGGGCGCGTCCAGGGGCGCGCGACGCAGACCGGCGGCGGCGTCGATCTTTCGGGCGCGGCGACGTCGGTCCTCGGGAGCCTCCTCTTCGGCCAGGTGCGCAAGGAGCTCGCCGACGTGCTGCCGGTGGACGTGCTCACCATCGAGACCGGGGCGCAGGGCGTGTCGGAAGCGAGCATCGGCAAGTACATCGGCGACCGCGTCTTCATCGGCTATCGGCAACGCTTCCTGTCCGCGCAAAAAGAGAACACCGTGGAAGGGCGCATCGAGTACGAAATCAGTCGGTCGGTAGCCGCAGAGGCGACGATCGGTGATCTGAACAAGGACTTTTCAGTGCTTTATACCAAGGATTTTTGACATCTATAAGCATACGAATTATACATAATCGTATGCGGACCACACTCGATATTCCCGATGAGCTGCTGCTCGAAGCGCAGCGCCTGCTTGGATACAAGTCGAAGACGGACGTGGTCGTGCTTTCGCTGCGCGAGCTGATCCGCAGCCGCCGGATCGAGGAGCTCAAAGGCTTGCTCGGCCGCGTGCGGCTCGACGTCGACGTGCCCCGTTCGCGCCGGCGGCCACGTTCGTGATCGCGGTCGATACCAGTGTCTGGATTGCGGCCTTTCGAGGCAAGCGCGCCACCCGCCTGCCTCTCGAGCACCTTCTCGACGCCGGCGAGGTCGCTTTGCCCGCTCCGGTCCGGATCGAGATTCTCGCCGGCAGCTCTCGCGCTGACCTGCCGCGCCTGCGCCGTTCGCTGGCGGCCCTTCCGGTGCTCTACCCGACCGAATCGACGTGGGCTCGAATCGACGGCTTCGTCGACCACGCGGTCGCGCGGTCGCAGCGCTTCGGATTCGCCGACCTTCTGATCGCCGCCCTGGCCGCGGAAAACGACTGCGCGGTCTGGTCCCTCGACGCCGACTTCGAACGTCTGCACAAACTCGGGCTGGTGCGCGTCAGCGATGGCGGATCCTGATCGTCCAGCCGAGCTTGAGCAAGCCTTTGAGGACGCGCGGCACCCGCCGCAATAGATGTGTCGACGGCGGGCGCTTTTCGTGCAGGGTGATGGGGATTTCGCGCACGTCGCGGCCCATTCGTTGCGCGCGGATGACGAGCTCGCTGGCGAACAGGTCGCGTTCGACGACGCAGGCGCGGGCGACGTCGACCAGACGGTCGCGGCGGAAAGCCTTCAAACCGTGCGTATCGGTGCCGCGGAAGCCGGTCGCGAGCCGCAGGAGCAGGGTGATGACGCGCGTCGCGAGACGCCTCACCAACGGCCGTTCGTCGTTGGCGCCCTTCATCGCCTTGGAGCCGACCACGAGGTC
>VBLM01000297.1 GCA_005879095.1 Deltaproteobacteria bacterium | reverse complement strand
TGCTCTCGATCTGCATGCGCTGCAAGAAGATCCGCGAGGGCAAGGAGTGGGTGCCGGTCGATCAGTACGTCACCGAGCACACCGCGACCTCCTTCTCGCACGCCTTCTGCCCGGAATGCCTCAAGCAGCAGATCTCGGAGTGAACGCGGGCGATGTGCGCCCTTTCAAGTTGATTGGGCGGACATCCGCCACTTGCCTCCCGCCGCGGAGTGATTACGAGTTCGATCGATGGACGACCTCCTCGAATACCCGTGCGCGCACTGCGGAGCGGTGAACCGCATCCCGCGCAGCCGGCTGGGCGACGCTCCGCGCTGCGGCAAATGCAAAGAGAGCGTCTTTCCCGACCAGCCGGTTGCCGCGACCGACGCGACCTGGAAGCGGGAGGTCGAGGACTGTCCGATCCCGGTCCTGGTCGACTTCTGGGCGCCGTGGTGCGGTCCCTGTCGAGCGGTGGCGCCGGCGCTGGAACGAGTCGCCAGGGAACGGAAAGGGCGGCTCAAGGTCGTCAAGCTCAACGTCGACGAAAACCCGCGCACGCAGGCGATCCACCGGGTGCAGTCGATTCCGACGCTCCTGCTCCAGCGTGGGCCGCTGTTCCTCGACCGCCAGGCCGGCGCGCTGCCAAAGGAAGCGTTGGATTCCTGGATCGATCGTTATATTTGAGGGGCCATGTTGATCCTCGCCCTCATGCTTGTGGCCGCTCCGCCCGATGTTTCGAAGGCGTACCGCATCGAGACGCCCAAGGTCCTCAAGGTGAAGAAGGGCGAGGCTGCCACCGCTCGGGTCGAGGTGGTGCCCCGCTCGGACGCGCACGTCTCGCCGGATGCGCCGATCTCGCTGACGGTCAGCGCCGGGCCGGCGGTCACGCTGCCCAAGCAGAAGCTGGGGCGGGCCGAGGCTCACGAGACGGCCGCGAAGGGCGTCCAGTTCGATGTGCCGTTCAGCGCTTCCGCTCGCGACGAGCTGAAAGGGACGCTCAGCTTCTTCATCTGCACCGAGAAGCTCTGCGAGAAGCAGAAGCGGGAGATCGCGCTGGCGGTCGAGGTTGAGTAGGTTCGTCTACGGCGTCAATCCGGTGCTCGAGGCGTTGCGGGCGCACCCTTCGGACGTGCTGCGGGTGCTGGTGGAAGCTCGCCGCTCACACGGCGGCCACAAGGTCGCGGCTGCGGCTTCCGAGGCAGGGGTCCTGGTCGAGACGATCTCCGCGGGCGACCTTTCGCGGCGGGCGCGGGGCGGCGTGCACCAGGGCGTCGGGGCCGAACTGGCCGAGTTCCAGTATGCCGAGTTGGAGGATCTGCTCGCGGCGCCCGGACCGGCGTTTCTGCTCGTCCTCGATGGAGTGACCGATCCGCAGAACCTCGGCGCGCTGGTCCGCAGCGCACACGCGCTCGGCGCGGGAGGGGTCGTGCTTCCCAAGGATCGCGCCGCGGGTGTGACGCCGGCCGTCTTCAAGGCGGCGGCCGGCGCGCTCGAGCACTGTCCGGTCGCCCGCGTGACCAACCTGGCGCGGGCGGTCGAGCAGATGAAGGAGGCGGGCGTGTGGACGGTGGCGCTCGCAGCCGACGGCGAAAAGGACCTGGAATCACTCGATCTTTCGGGACCGATCGCTCTGGTCCTCGGCAGCGAAGGCTCCGGAGTGCGGCCTCTGGTGCGAAAGACCTGCGACCATGTCGCGCGGATCGGGATGGCAGGCAATGTCGGCTCGCTCAACGTCAGCGCGGCCGGCGCCATCGCGCTGCACGAGGTCGCCCGAAAAAGAAAAAAATAATTTTTTTTCGCCAGGCGTGTGACCAACGCAGCGCGTCATCCGGTCTACCGGCCATGAAGCGATTGCTCCTCGCGATCCTGCTCACGGCTGCGGCCGCCCGCGCCGAAGATGCGCCTTCGGCGAACGTCCACGTCGGTTTCTTCGGCCTCGGCTTTCTTGCCGGTCACGGAGAACCGGGTTTCCAGATCACGCCTGTCGAAGTCGAGTTCGAAAAGGGCGAATGGATGTTCGGCGGCGGCGGCATCATCGGGGCAATCTTCACCGGCCCCTTCGTCGGCTCGATCGCAGTCCGTGCGGATCGCTTCCTCTATGCCGGCTGGTATGCAGGTGCACGAGCCGGATGGCTGATCGAGGAAGACGCCGAGAGCTACGGCGGGCAGGGCGCGTTTGTCGGCGCTCAGGCCGGCTACCTGTTCGGCCGCAGCCTCACCTCGGGCCGCGTCGGCATCGAAGTGCAGGGCGCGCTGCCGCTCTTCAAGCCGAGGGCCGACAAGCCCGGCAGCGTCGTCTTTCCGCTCGGCGGCCTGGCAGTACGGTTTCTCCTGTGACCGGGGTTATGCTTGCGGCGTGCGCACCCGTCCGCCCGCGGTCGCCGGCAGCTTCTACCCGGGAGATGCCACACGGCTCCGTGCCGAGGTCGTGCACCTGCTTGCCGCGGCGGCGGGCGGCGCGGCTCCGAAGGCCCTGATCGCGCCGCACGCCGGCTACATCTATTCCGGCCCGATCGCGGCCTCGGCGTTCAAGCGCGTGCGCGACTTCACCCGCGTGATTCTCCTCGGGCCCTCACACTACGCCTGGCTCGACGGCGTCGCGCTTCCCGACGCGCAATCGTTCGCGACGCCGCTCGGAGAGGTGCCCATCGAGGCGCCGCCCGGCCTGACGCGCAGCCGGGCCGCCCATGAGCGGGAGCACTCGCTCGAGGTCGAAGTCCCGTTCCTGCAGGTCGCGCTCGGCGATTTCAGGCTGGTTCCGCTCGCGGTGGGAGACGCCCCGGCCGCGGCGGACGCTCTCGACAAGCTCTGGGGCGGTCCGGAGACGGTGGTCGTGGTCAGCTCGGATCTCTCGCACTACCTGCCGTATGCCGAGGCGAAGCGCGCCGATGCCGCTACCGCCGAGGACATCGTCGCGCTGCGGCAACTGCACGCCGACCTCGCCTGCGGCTCGGCGGCGGTCAACGCGCTGCTCGAAGTCGCCCGCAAGAAGGGCTTGAAGGCCGAGCTGCTCGACCTGCGCAACTCGGGCGATACCGCGGGCGACAAGTCGCGCGTGGTCGGCTACGGCGCGTTCGCTTTCTACGAGAGCGGGAAGGCGATGTCCGCCCTTTCAAGTGGAGGCCAGGCATGACGCACCCGGGGCGCTACTGGCACGCGCTCGGCGACGGCCGCATCCAGTGCGACCTCTGCCCGCGCTACTGCGCGCTCCACGAGGGCCAGCGCGGCTTCTGCTTCGTCCGCGCGCGCGAGAAGGACCAGATCGTCCTCACCACCTACGGCCGCTCGAGCGGGTTCTGCGTCGATCCGATCGAGAAAAAGCCGCTCAACCATTTCCTGCCCGGCACGTCGGTGCTGAGCTTCGGCACCGCCGGCTGCAACCTCGGCTGCCGGTTCTGCCAGAACTGGGACATGTCGAAGTCGCGCGAGATGGACACCCTCGCCGACGCGGCCAGTCCGGAGCAGATCGCGCTCGAGGCCGCGCGGCTCAGCTGCCGGAGCGTCGCCTTCACGTACAACGACCCGGTCATCTTCCTCGAGTACGCCGTCGACGTCGCGCAGGCCTGCCGCGAGCGGGGGATCAAGACGGTGGCGGTGACGGCCGGGTACGTCTGCGACGAGCCGCGCCGGGAGATGTACCGCTTCATGGACGCGGCCAACGTCGACTTGAAGGGTTTCACCGAGGAGTTCTACCGGAAGATCTGCTTCGGGCACCTGCAACCGGTGCTCGACACGCTCGTGTATCTAAAGCACGAGACGGACGTGTGGTTCGAGATCACGACGCTGCTGATCCCGGGTGAAAACGACTCCGATACCGAGATCGACGCGCTGACGAAGTGGGTCTTTCGCGAGCTGGGCCCGGACGTTCCGCTGCACTTCACGGCTTTCCATCCGGATTTCAAGATGTTGGACAAGCCGCCCACGCCGCCGTCGACGCTGACGCGGGCGCGGAACATCGGCCTCGAGAACGGCCTCCACTACATCTATACCGGCAACGTCCACGACGAATCGGGCGGGACCACGTACTGCCCCGCCTGCCGGGAGCCCCTCGTCGGCCGCGACTGGTATCGGCTCACCAAGTGGCGCCTGAGCCAAGGCGCGTGCGGGAGCTGCGGGACGAGGGTTCCAGGCGTTTTCGAGGCGCAGCCGGGCCGGTGGGGACCTCGGCGGCTCCCGGTGGCGATCAGTCGGCCCACTTGATTGGGCGGACATCCGTAATCGCCTCTCTCACCGCGATGTCGTCCTCCGCCGTTTCCTGGAGTTCTTCAGGCCGCCGTCGACACCTCCTCCTCCGCTCGCCGCGCTCCGACGCGCAGCATCCACCACTCGGCCTCCGCGACCAGCGGCGGCCAGTGCTCGCGCCAGCCGTCCGACGACCACGGGTCAACGCCCGCAGGCGGCGGCCGCCGCTCGCGCTCCGCATGTACGCGCCAGTTCTGCAGCACGTACTGGATCGCGCGCCACGCTTCGCGCGGCGAGGCGAGGAAGTACCCGTGGTAGCGGTCGGCAAACACGGGGCCGCGGCGGCGCATCACCTTGTTGAGCGCCCGCGCCATGCGCACCTCGAGGCCCTTCATCGCCCGGCCGAGCGAGTGCGCGTCGGGCGCCTCGACGATGAAGTGCACGTGATTCCGCTGGACTGAGAAGTGAACCAGGCGGAAGCCGAATCGCCGGCAGCCGCGGATGAAGGCCCGCTTCAGCGCGCGGAAGCAACGGTGCGTGCGCAGGCTCCAGACCTCGGCGCGAATCCTCACGGTCACGTGGAGAGCGCCTCTGCGGAATCGCCGCCGCCGCCGGTGTGGAACATTCGGTCGCGCTGCCTTCCGTTTTCGCCCCGCCCCGCGCCGCGCGCCGCCCCACTGCGGAAGAGGGAGTTCCTGCTGTTTTGGCTTCATCGCGCGACGATAGCGAGGGGGTCTGACATCGCGCGGGTCGCTCAGCAGTCGGCCGCGGTGGCAGACGGTGAAAGCGATGTCCGCCCAATCATCTTGAATGGGCCGACATCCAAAGTCCGCGGGCGCGGCGGTCATCGACTTGATCAGGCGGACATCCGAGCCGCGGGGGCCGGATGGCTGAGCGTCGATCCGCCCGACTCGCCTCGATCGGCGCGGGTGTGCCTGCGCCTACATCGCTACCTTGAAAGGGCGGACATGCCCAAGCCGTTACCCTCAACTGCGCGGCACGGGACCCGCGATGCGGGTCTCGTGCCGTCCGCTTGACAAGTCGCGGCAGATCCCCTAGAACGCTGCCTCCCTGCGGCGGGGAGGTGTCTCTTCAGTTCGGAGAAGTCAACGAAAACAAGGGGTTAGCTGGCGTAGCTCAGCCGGCAGAGCAACGGTTTTGTAAACCGTAGGTCGTGGGTTCGATCCCCACCGCCAGCTCCACCGGCCGAGAAGGTGAGGTTGGTTGGGGGGTCCAGGGGGGAGCGGAGCTCCACCCTGGTGTGATCGAAAGATTGGCGCAAGAAGGAGTCAAGGGCGGAGTTCGAGTCCAACGTCATCCAGGAGGGATGCCCGAGCGGCCAAAGGGAGCAGACTGTAAATCTGCCGGCTTACGCCTTCGAAGGTTCGAATCCTTCTCCCTCCACCACTCAAAGGAACCGCGCGGGAATAGCTCAGCTGGTAGAGCGTCAGCCTTCCAAGCTGAATGTCACGGGTTCGAATCCCGTTTCCCGCTCCAAGACGAGAGACGGAAAGAGAAAACGAAAGGCCCACATAGCTCAGTCGGCAGAGCACTTCCTTGGTAAGGAAGAGGTCACCAGTTCGATTCTGGTTGTGGGCTCCAAGGCCGCAGCAAAGAGGAGCAGAAGCAAATGAACCGCACCATCATCACGCTCGAGTGTCCGGTGTGCAGGAACCGGAATTACACGACGACCAAGAACAAGCGGACCATGACCGACAAGCTGGTCCTGCCCAAGTTCTGCCCGACGTGCCGCAAGCACACCGATCATAAGGAGACGAAGTAAGCGGGCTCTAGGCCAGTAGCTCCAATGGTAGAGCGGCGGTCTCCAAAACCGCATGTTCCAGGTTCGAGTCCTGGCTGGCCTGCCAATCGCTTCGGGAATCCATGACGAATACCCGGCTGGTTGCCATCGGATACGTGGTCCTCGCGCTCGCCGCGGGCCTCTTCCTCGAGCACGTGCTGCTCGCGGGCTTCGGCGCGTTCGGCCCGACGCAGCCGCTCACCCGCCCGCTCGGGGGCGACTCGAACTGGACGTGGTGCTCCGTGATCGGCCTCGCCGTCACCGCCGTCGCCGCCCTCTGGCTGTGGCTGACGCCGAAGACCCACGACGTCTCGCTGGAGATCGCCGCCGAGCTGCGCAAAGTCTCCTGGCCGGGCTTCCCCGAAACACGCGCCGCCACCATCGCCGTCATCGTCGCCAGCATCATCGCCGCGGTCCTGCTCGGGCTGTTCGACGTGTTCTGGCAATTCGTCACCGACAAAATCCAGAACCCGACCCTGTGAACACCGCCATGGCAGACGAGAAGAAGATCGACAAGAAGTGGTACGTGGTCCACACGTACTCCGGCTTCGAGAACAAGGCGAAGAAGTCGCTCGAGGAGAAGATCAAGCAGAACCAGCTCGAGGAGTACTTCGGGGACATCCTCATCCCGATGGAGAACGTCGTCGAGATGGTGAAGGGCGAGAAGCGCGCTTCCAAGCGCAAGTTCTTCCCCGGCTACATCCTCGTGCAGATGGAGCTCAACGATCGCACCTGGCACCTGGTGAAGAACACGCCGAAGATCACCGGATTTGTCGGCAACGCCACCAAGCCGCCGGCGGTCAGCGAGCACGAGATCGCCCGGCTGACGACGCAACTGAGCGAAGGCGCTTTGAAGCCCAAGCCGAAGGTCGAGTTCGAGGAGGGCGACAACGTGCGCGTAGTCGATGGGCCATTCTCGAACTTCAACGGCACCGTCGAGGAAGTGAATCCGGACAAGGGCCGCGTCCGCGTGCTGGTCTCAATCTTCGGCCGCGCCACACCGGTCGAGCTCGATTTCATGCAGGTGGAAAAGACGTAGTCAAAGGTGGGAGGCCTCAAAAGCCGTTTGAACCACTGAGGAAAAGCAATGGCGAAGAAAATCACAGGAATGGTGAAGCTCCAGCTTCCCGCCGGGAAGGCGAATCCGTCGCCGCCGGTCGGGCCCGCGC
>VBLM01000037.1 GCA_005879095.1 Deltaproteobacteria bacterium | reverse complement strand
CGCACCGGGCACCACGGCGTCGAGGGGTCGATCAGCGACAGGTAGTACGGCGAAATCCCGAGCCGAAACGTGCCTTTGGTCTCCTCGCAGCCGCGCCGTTCGTCCTCCGTCAGAGGCACGAGCCGTTCGAGCTCGTCGAGCGATCGCACGCTGTTGCGCAGCTGCCAGCGCCAGTCACGCCATTCGGCGTCGGTGGCCTGCGCAAAGAGTTCTGCCCGTCGGGACATGAGGGCGCGCAAGATGCTTCGCGCGCCCTCCGCCGTCAAGGAACGTAGGCGAACGTTCCGAACGCCCCGATGTGCGACGTGACGTGCGGCTGCGTCGCCGTCACGTCGATGGTGAACCCAGTCGCGGCGGTGCCGGCCGTCGGCGTCCCGCAGGCATGCCCCGGTACTGCGACCGGTGGGGTCTTGTTCGCGTTCAGCAGAACAAGGCCGAGGCGGTAGCCGGAATCCCAGCCGCCGAACTCCGTCTTCGTGATGCAGACGCCGTTCGTGGTGTTGGCCACCGTGCAATCCTTGGTCGGATTCGCCGCCGACACCCGCTCCCAGCTGACATCCATCGAGCCAAAATTGTCGAGCTCGGGATTGCCGCCCGTGGTGGTGAGCGTCAGGCCCGCCGGTGTCGTCGTCTTGAGCGTCGCGGCGTACGTCGTCCCGATGGTGGGCACGTTGAGCCACGGATCGAGGAACCTCACCCGCGTGGTGATGATCGAGGGGAAGCTGCCGTTGTTGTCGGTGTAGTCGGCACAGCTGCCGGGCACCCACGGATCGACGCTCACGCTGACACCGCCGGCGGCGGCGGTAAAGACGACCCAGGTCGGCACCCAGAGGGTACGGTCCGAATCCCAGACGCCGTTCGGGCCGTGGTACGCGGTGCAGTCGGAGCTGCCGCAGAAGCGGACTTCCGAGGCCGAGTCGTAGATGTCGTTGTCGTTGGAGTCGACGAACGGATCGCCCTGGTCCACGAACAACTCGCCCGTGTCGTACTGGCCGTTGTGATTGGCGTCGACGAAGGCCTCTTCGCCGCGGACCATGGCGATGAGGGTCACCAGCTGATCGCGCGGGTTCTGACAAGAGGCGGAGGCCGTCGTGCAATTAGTGCCCGTCGACGGCTCTGCGGCGCGCGGCTTGGGAAATTGCGCCGCGTCGGCAGCGAGCGGGGCGGTATCGGCGGGACGGAAGCCGTTGCCGAGGTCGCTCGAGAACGTGACGGTGACGCTGCCTTCCTCGGGATCGGTCGGGTCGTTGAAGTCGAAGGCCTTGGTGACCGCGCTCGCGCTGATCGCGCCGGCCTCGGTGGCGAAGCTCACCGGCGTGGGAATGCCGACGCGGTTCCCGTCGCGATCCTTGAGGCGGACCACGCAGGCGGAAGTCTCGTACTGCAGCGTGGTGGTGTAGACCGGCAGATTGATCCTGCCGCAGCGGAAGTAGAAGCCGGACGCGGACGGCCTGGCGCCGCGGACTGCGATCGGATGCGAGGCGACCGCGCCGTTCACGGTGAGCGTGGCGGAGATGGAGCTGACTCCGACCTCGCCGCCGGCGGCATAGTCGACGACGACGTGTCCGGTGGTGTCGGAAGTGCCGGTGGTGTGGCCCAGGGTTACGAGATTCGGTGTCGCCTGCGCAAACGTCACCGCGGCGCCGGACACCGGGTTCCCGGACGAATCGGTCACCAGGAACGTCATCAGGCCGTGCTCCTGGATGCCCGAACCCTTCAGCCCCAGCACCGAGGGTGTCTCGGCGGTCTCGATGATGATCGTCGGCGGTCCGACCACGACCGTACCGCCGTCCGGATTGGTGACGACGGTGCCGCCATCGGTGCCGGTTCCGGTCGTGCCGCCGGGTCCGGTGATGTCGAGCTGCGCTCCGCCGGTGAGATTGTTCGTGACGGCAGTGATGAGGACCTTGCCGGCGCCGCAGCGCGAGTCGACGGCGACGTTGCAGGCGTACGTGACCTTCGCTTTGCCGGTCGCGTCGAGATTGACGGTGGCGGTGACGGTAGCGGTCCCGTTCATGTCGCCGGCGCTGGCGGTGAAGACGATCGTGCCGCTGGCCGGCTTGCCGTCGGCCTGCGTGGCGGTAGCGGTGAGATTCGCCTTGGTGCCGTCGTTCGGGAGCGACGAGACGTCGCTGCCGACCGAAACCGAGCCGCTCGCCGGGTTGACGGTCGTGCTGCTGCAGGCCGAGGCGAAGGCAGCGATCGCGACCACCGTCAGCGCCTTGAATTCGATCTTCACCGGTTCCTCCAGAGCCGGCATCGCAGATCGTCGCCGGACGCCTGATTTGGCGGACGCCGGCGGGTAAAGTCAACTATTTATCCATGCGGAAAGGTAGGGAATCAGGCGAGAAAACCGAGCTCGGGGTCGGCCCGGACGGCGGTCGCGGGAGCGCCGGCTTCGAGCGCCCGCCGCAGCCAGTTGCGGGCCCGATCTT
>VBLM01000296.1 GCA_005879095.1 Deltaproteobacteria bacterium | reverse complement strand
GCAGCGCGAGAAGCTCGCCCACCATCTCTTCCACGTGCGCCGCGAGGACCTCGCCGCGCGGCAACTCGCTCTCGCGCGCGCCGTAATAGTCGCGGCTGTTCTCGAGCAGCATCCCGTCGGGAGCGCGCGCCCACGCCTGCACGTGCAGTCCATAATTGAGCTGCTCGGTGACGAGCCGGGTCCCCTCGGTGTTGGCGAACTCGCGCGTCTCGGGATCCATCGAAACCCGCATCTGCGAGTCGAACAGCTCCGGATGCGAGCGCAGCTTTTCGGTCTGCGCGCGCGTCTCGCGCTTCCATCCGTCGCGATCGAACGGGTGCAAAGCCGGCGCATCGATCGAGACGTGCGGCTCCTCGCGCGAAAAGCTTGGCGGCGCGTCGGGATCGTCGGGCCGATAGACTTCCTTGCCCTTCTTTTTCAGATAGGCCGAGAGCGATTTCTTGTAGTGCTCGTCGGTCAGGAGCCAGAGCGCGTTGCGCAGGGCGACCGGATCGTCGTCGAGCGGCGCCTCGCGTCCGGAGCTGTAACCCGAGTCCGATCCTTCGAAGTCGAACATCTCCTGCTGGCCGGTGTTGTCGAAGGCGTAGCTGCCGACGCGCACGTCGACCTGCAATCGCCGCTCGTGTCGGGTGTGATCGAGGAACACCGCGCCGTACTTCGACCCGACTTCCTCGGTGCCGATGCCGCGGACGGCGTAACTGAGAAAGTACGGCGCCTCGTGGCCGCGCAGCTGCAGGCTCTTGTGCGCGCGGTCGAGCTCGTCGGCCATGGCGGCCAGCATGCGCTGGCGCGGGTCTTTCTGATCAGGCGTGAAGGCGAGCGCGGCGGCGATCAGGAGATGAAGCATGCATCGTTTGTAACATCACTTACGCGCTGCGCACCTTGTCTTTGCCGAAGGTGACGTTCTTCGTCGCGTTGCGCGTATCGATCACCAACTTCGCGTCGCGCACGAGTTTTTGGTAATCGATGCTGTCGTGGTCCGTCGCGATCACCACCGCGTCGGCCTCGGCCACGCCCTGCTCGAGCGGCACGCTCTCCATCTCCAGCATGTACTTCGGCTGGTGCCGCATCTCCTTCATCTTCGGGCAGAACGGGTCGTGGTACTGGACGGAAGCGCCCTTCTCGCGGAACAGCTCGATCAGCCGGATCGAAGGGCTCTCGCGCAGATCGTCGATGTTCTTCTTGTACGCGAGCCCGAGGATCAGGACGCGGGCGCCCTTCAGCGCTTTCCCCTGCTCGTTCAAAGCGTCCATCGTGCGCTCGACCACGTGGTGCGGCATCTGCCAGTTGATCTCGCCCGCCAGCTCGATGAAACGGGTATTGAACTCGAACTCGCGCGCCTTCCAGGTGAGATAGAAGGGATCGATCGGAATGCAGTGCCCGCCGAGGCCCGGCCCCGGATAGAACGGCATGAAGCCGAATGGCTTGGTCGCCGCCGCGTTGATCACTTCCCAGACGTCGATGTTCATCCGCTCGCAGAGCAGCTTCAGCTCGTTGACCAGCGCGATGTTGACGCAGCGGAAGATGTTCTCCAGCAACTTGGTCAGCTCGGCCTCGCGCGTGCCGCGCACCGGTACGACGCGGGTGATGGAAGCCGAATACAGCGCGGTCGCGATCTCGGTGCACTGCCTGGTGTAGCCGCCGACGACTTTGGGAATGGTCGCGGTATTGAAGTTGGGATTGCCCGGATCTTCGCGCTCCGGCGAAAAGGCGAGGAAGAAATCGATTCCGGCGCGCAGGCCGGAGAGCTTCTCGATGATCGGCTTCACGACTTCTTCAGTCGTACCCGGATAAGTGGAGCTTTCGAGGATGACGATCTGTCCCGGCCGCACGTACGGGCCGATGGCCTGCGCCGTCTTCTCGATGTACGTCATGTCCGGCTCGCGATTCGCGTTGAGCGGCGTCGGCACGCACATGATGAGCGCGTCCGCCCGGCTCGCGTTGCGGAAGTCCATCGTGGCGCGGAACGGCTTCTCCGACCGAGTCGCCTTGGCGATGCGGTCGCCCGCGATGTGCTTGATGTAGCTCTCGCCCTTCTCGATCGCGTCGATCTTCCGCTTGTCGATGTCGAATCCGATGACCGGAAAGCCCTTCTCACCGAACGTCAGCGCCAGCGGCAGCCCGACGTACCCGAGCCCGCAGATCCCGACCACCGCCTCCCGCGCGACGATCTTGTCGAGAAGCGTTGGCTCTTTGACTTGAAGCATTCCCTCCCCCATTCCTCCGATGCCCGGCGAAGCTAGGCATCGGTCACTGCGCGCGCAGAAAAAGCACGGCGGTGAACAGACGGGCCGGCACGGACCCCGTGAAATCGAGCGCGATCAGCCTGGAGAAAACTTTTTCCGCGTATCCCGGCGAGACGTCGGTGTCGGTCAGCGACAGTTGCCACGGCAACGGCCAGGTCGCCGACCGCGATGCAGCGGGTGGCGTCGTATCCGAACGCCAGGCCCTGTTCGTGCAATTTCTCCAGCCGCGCCGCTTCCGCGGGCGTCGCCGGCCGCTGCACCAGATCGGTATGCGGCACGTACCAGCGCAGCGTCAGCCGGTGCTCGCCGTGCCCGCGCAACTCGTCGATGAACGCCGCGGAGTCGCGCGACAGAGCGGCCACGCGTCTGTGTGTCACGCCGGCGCTCTTGTATCCGGCGTGCGTTCCGGTGGCGAGCTCGAATCCGTCGCGCCGCTCTACGCGCACGATCCGCGCCTGCGCGGTGTCGGGCAGGGCAAAGAGCCGGCCCGGTACCAGACGGTTCTGCTCGAGGCCGTCGACCTGCACCGTGCTGTGGCCGGCGGTGCCGCGGCGCGCGTTGCGCTCGGCAGGATCGCGCGCGTACACGAAGGTGCCGCGATCGACGATCAGATCGACGCCGCCCAGCGAAAGCTCGACCGAGTTCTTGTCGTTGTGCGCGTGCCCGCCGGTGCCGCCCTGGCCGTTCGGTCCCGCGCTCATGCACAGCCACGCGTCACCGGACCGAAGCACGGCGATGCCCGCCTCGCGCAGGATCACGTCACCGGGGACCACGTCGTTTTCCAGCTGCTCGAATCGCCGCACGCCGTCGGGACCGAGAAGCCACCCGACCTCGGGCGGGCAGGAGCCGAACTTGAGCGACGCGTCGTCGAGTCCCGCGGCGCCGAGGGGCGCGAGGTACGCGCAATCGAGCGCCCTGCGCGGGGACAGCGGCAGGCCGCGGCTGGAATCGAAATCGCCGATCTGCGGGATCGCGCCGGAAGGTTTCAGCAGCAAGGCGAGGCTGCGAAACAGTCCGGCGACCGCCTTCACGACTTCGCGCGGAACGGACTCGCCGGCGGCGCGCACGGCGAGCACCGCGGCCAGGAACAGCTCGGCGCAGAGCCGCTGATATCCGCTCGCCGATTCGAAATGCGTCCCGTCCGCGCGGCACTGGCGCGGGATCTCGTCCCACAGCTTTCGCGCCCATCGCCTCTGCAATTCGGGAAAGAGCGCGCCGACGACGGTGAGGCCGACGAGGTCGGCGGCGTAATGATTGGTGCGGATCGCGCCGGTCTCCTCGAGATGATTCTCGACGTACGTGCAGTGCTCGTCGAGCATGTCGAGCAGCTCGCGCACCAACGGCTCGTCCACCGCGGCGTCGTCGCGCACGTACGCGAACGTCAGCGCGACGTGCATCGCGCGCAGGCTGACCTCCATCGCGCACGACCACTGCACGCCGAGGCCCGCCGGATTGCCGGCGCGGAACTGGCGCACGCCGTCGATCCAGGCGCGCGCCCACCCGGTGCGTTCGGCAGAGGTGGGCGCCACTGCGCGAGCGGGTCGCGGTGGTAATCGATCCGGCCGTCTTTCGCGCAATCGATCGGACGCCCGAAGATCGACAGCACGCCGCGCCGGCATGCCTCGGCCTCGCGCAAGACCAAAGCGCACGATTCCGGCCAGCGCTCGCGCAGGACCCGCGCCGTCGCCTCTCGCTCCCACGGCTCGACCAGCGCCGGCCGCGAGTCGGTCAGCGCGTACAGCGCCCGCGCCCGCCGCTGCTCCGGAGGCACGTCGAAGATCAAAGGCCGCAGCCGCGAGACGACCGCCCGCCGCGCGCGGACGGCGAGAGCACGCGCCAGCTCGCGCGGCGGAATCGTCTGCGCGAGATAGCTGTAGTACGCGAGATCCATCACGCCGCCTGTTTCTTCCGATCCGCCAGCGCCGCCGCGACGATCTCCTGCATCTCGCCGACGCGCGCCTCCCATCCTTCGCTGCGTACCTGTACCGCCCGCACCTCGCTGGGACCGGGGCCGGCAGCGACGGCGGCCGCAATCTCGCGCACCACCCCGTCGGCGTCCTTGCCGATCCGGCAGACGCCGAGCCGCTCCACTTCCGGAATCGCCGTCGAAACCACCGGCAATCCCGCGGCGAGGTATTCGCGCACCTTCAAAGGATTCGACGCCAGCGTCAGCTCGTTCACCTTGAAGGGCATCAACGCGACGTCGAAGGCCTTCGCGTAACGCGGCAGATCCGCGTACGGCTTGCGGCCGAGAAAGCGGATGTTGCGCGCGCCTTCGATCGACTTCATGTCGGTCGTGGAATTGCCGATCAAGACCACCGTGCCGCCGGAGAAAGCGTCGGCGACGTGGCGGATCAGCTGCAGATCGACCCAGTCGGCGATCAGCCCCCAGAAGCCGATGATCGGCCCCGGCGCGCCTTTGAGATCGTCGGGCACCAGGGTCGCTCGCCTTGTCGGCGCGCAGCTTCTCGCTCGAGCAGATGACGACGTCGGCCTTGAGCATCAACCGGCGCTCGAGCTCGCGGATCTCCTGCGCCGGCGCGTCGCTGAAGGCGCTGAACTCGTCGACGCAGTGATAGACGACGAGCGATTCGCCGAGAGTTCCGGAGACCGGCGCGCTCGAGGGCAAGAAGCTCCAGGAGATGACGTCCTTGAACTGGAGCTGCTGCATCGCCTTCTGCACTTGCGCTTTCAGCAGCATCCCGTTCGCGGCGCGGACCAGCTCACTGCCGTAGAACGGAATCGCCAGCGGCGTCAGCACCCAGATGTTGGGATGGCGCTCCCGGACGCCCTGCATCGCGCCCGACAGCTTCCTCACCATCCGCCGCGCGTCGCGCGCGCTCGCGGTCGGCCTGCGGTTGCCGATGCTGTTCACCCACAGCACGCGATTCTCGCGCGCGAGGATCTTCATCGCGTGCATCTTCGAGAGCGGATCGCCGTCCCAGTCGTTGGAGAAACAGACGATGTCGCGACCCTTCAAGGCACCCATCGAGATCTCACTCCTTCGCTTGTTTTCAGAGACACCGGACACCTGGTGCCGGCGGCGCCACAGCTCGAGCACCCAGAGCGAGTAGAGCTCTTCCTTGCGATCGCTGCGGCCTTTCAGATGATCGTCGAGCAGTCGCCGCACCGCTTTCTCGCCGAATCGCGTGCGGGCCAGAGAGTCGGACGCGAGCAGCGCGTCGCGCAGCGGCTGGTGCAGTTGCTTGCGGAACCAGTTCGAGACCGGCACGGTGAAGCCGCGTTTGCCGGGTGCGGTGCACTCCGCGGGCAGCCGCGAGCGCGCCGCTTCGCGGAGCAGCCACTTGCCGGTGCTGCCGCGCAGCTTCACGTGCTGCGGCAGGCCGGCGCACCATTCGATCAGGCGATGGTCGAGGAACGGCACGCGCAGCTCCTGCGACGTCGCCATCGTCATCTTGTCGGCCTTGACGAGCAGATCGTCCGGCAGCCACACGCGCCGATCGAGCTCGAGCATCCGTTCCAGCGGCGGCAGGCCTTCCGTCTCGGCCCACTCCTGCGCAAGCCGCTGCACCAACCGCTCGCCGCCGCGTCCCGTGAGCAACGATTTCTCGTCGTCGGTGAAGGCGACCGAGACCCCGCGATAGCGCTGCTCCAGCGGCTGCGTGGCCCAGCGCAGATACTTGCGCAGCTTGGGATGGCGCGCGATCGGCAGCGCGGCGGCGGCGGCCGGGCCCAGCGCGCGCAGCCGCTCGAGCATGAGCATGGTGCGATAGATCGGATACCCGGCGAGCACTTCGTCGGCGCCTTCGCCGGAGAGAACGACGACGACTTCTTCTCGCGCCCGCTTGCTCAGGTAATACAAGGGAACGCAGGCCGCGTCGGCCACCGGCTCGTCCATGTACCAGACGAGGTCGGGCAGGAAGCGCGCGAAATCTTCCGCGGTGACCACGACCTCGCGGTGCTCGGTGCCGAGCGCTTTCGAGACGCGGCGCGCCTGGTCGAGCTCGGAAGAGCCGTCGTCCGCGAGGTAGCCGACCGAGAAGCTTTTCACGCCGCCTTCGCCGCGCTCGCGCCGCAGATCGATCATCTGCGCGGCGATGCAGCTCGAATCGAGACCGCCCGAGAGGAAGACGCCGACCGGCACGTCGGCCATCAGCCGGGCTTCGGTCGCGTCCTTCACCCGCTGCCACAATTCGCGCGCCAGCTCCTCGTCGCCGCGCGGATCCGTTTCCGGTGGAAAGACCGTCTTCCAGTACCGCCGGATCTTCAACGAGCCGTTTTCGAAGACTGCGCACGATGCGGGCGGCAGCTTGGAAATACCGGCGAACATCGTCGACGGCGCGGGCACGTAGCGCGCGCTGAGATAGAGATCGAGCGCGTCGTCGTCGATCGAGCGCGGGACATCGGGGTCGCAGAGCAGCGACTTGATCTCGCTGCCGAAGAGGAACCGGTCGCGGCCCAGATGGTAGTAGAACGGCTTCTTGCCGAGCCGATCGCGCGCGATGAAGAGCCGCTCGCGGCGCGCGTCCCAGATGGCGAAGGCGAACATCCCCGCCAGCCGCTCGGGAAGCGCGTCGCCCCACTCTTCGTAACCGTGGACGAGCACCTCGGTGTCGCAGCGCGAGCGGAAGACGTGCCCGCGCGCGATCAATTCGTCGCGCAGGCCGAGATAGTTATAGATCTCGCCGTTGAAGGTGATGGTGATCGCGCCGTCCTCGTTGTGCATGGGCTGCGCGCCGTTCGCCGAGAGATCGATGATCGAAAGCCGCCGGTGCCCGAGCGCGACCGGTCCTTGCACGAACAGGCCGCTGCCGTCCGGCCCGCGGTGCGCGATGACGTCGGTCATGCGCCGCAGCAGTTCCTCGTCCGCGGGCTGCTGCCGGTCGCGGTTCAGGAAGCCGCTGATGCCGCACATGGGGCTGCCTCCTGGCGCACCGGCGCTTCCGGGCGTGACGCCGGCGGTGTCCATCCGTAGAGCGAAAGAATGCGGGGCAGGCCGTCGCCGGCCGGCGCGCGCACCGGTTGCACGGGGCGCGCCGAGCTCGCAGCGGCGAGCATTTCGGCAGCGAGAGCATCGGCGTCGGCGGGCGGGACCAGCCGCACCTCCGGCGGCCGATGGCCGACGCGCGTCGCGACCACGACACGGCCGAGCGCGAGCGCCTCGCGGACGCTGACCGAATCGCCGTCCGCCAGCGTCGGGCGCACGAAGACGTCGCAGGCCGCGATCAGCGCCAGCGCCTGCGGTCGGAAGAGCTCGCCGAATCCGCGCACCCCGGGCGCCTTCACGTCTTCGCTCGCGGTGCCGTACAACGCGAGCGCCGCGGAAGGCAGCGAAACGCGTACGCGCTCGAAGGCGCGGAGCAACACGGGCAGGCCGTATTCGGGGCGCGGCGAGACCATCGCGCAGAAGAGCGGCGCTGACGACGCGCGCAGCTCGGGCAGGCCGGGCGGCGGCGGACCCGGATAGAGAAACTCCGCCGAAAACGCGGGCAGCACCTCGGCCTCGGGAATGCCGATCGCGGCGCGAATCTCCTCGTTCACCGCGATCACGCTGCCGAACTGACGCAGCATGGCGCGCGCCAGCAACCTGCGCGCCGGCGACTCGGCGAGCCAGGCCGGGCAGAGACCGGAGTGCAGCGTGATGATCGGCGGCAATCCGGCTGCGCGGCCGGCTGCGGCGCAGACGGAGATCAGTGCCAGGGACTTCGGATTCGCCGCGCTGGTGTGCAGGTGGATGCGAAACCCGCGTGCGACCCGCGACGCGAGCAGCGCCGAGAAGCGCGTCACGCCGCCGGCGGGGACGACGCCCTCCGCGGGCAGCTGGCCCTTGCCGATGTCGAGGACCTCACACTCGCCGCCGCGCGCGCGGACGGCACGGAAAAGTTCTTCCACGTGCGTGGCCACGCCGCCGCCGGGAGGCGGGAAATCGCCCACCAGCAGAATTTTCATCTCAGGCGGCCGCGTCATCGATGCGCCCCAAGCTGTGCAGCGGGTTGCAACGGGGCAACGTCATGCGCGTTGCAGTCGAGGTGCAGGAAAGTAGATGCCGGTGTGCTGCAGCGCAGGAACGCGAGCGATGGCCGCGTAGCACCGCGCCAGCTCCTGGGCCACCGCACGCGGCGCCGCCACCTCGAGCGCGGCCAGGCGGGCCTGTTCGCCGACCTTGCGCGCAGTCTGCGGGTCGTCGACGATCTGCGCCAATCTCGCCGCCAGCGCCGCCGGAGCACGGGGCGGGACCAGCCAACCGGTGCGGCCTTCGCGGATCCAGGTCGGATGCGAGCCGATCGCCGTGGCCACCACCGGCGCACCGACCGCGAGCGCCTCGGGGATCGCGTCCGGCGCGTTGCCGCTGCGGCTGGGCCCGATCACCGCCACCGCGCGCGCGAAGACGGCCGGCAGCTGTTCGAGCGAAACCGGGTGGACGACGACGCGGTTCAGCATCGCCGCCTGATCGGCCTGCACGCGCAGCTTGCGCGCCTCGCAGCCTTCGCCGGCGATCAGCAGCTTGAGCTTCGGACGCGCGCGCGCGAGCGAGAGGAACGCGAGCACCAGATCCTGGTGGCCGCGATCGGGCCCGTCGCAGGGCGAAGCCGCGACCACCCAGTGG
>VBLM01000294.1 GCA_005879095.1 Deltaproteobacteria bacterium | reverse complement strand
CGAGCAGCCGCCGCCGCAGAGACGGCCGCTGGCGAATCGAAGAAGCCGTCCGCCGCTCGCCGAAGTCGACGTGCCGCTCCTCCTGCTTCACCGCCCGCTGCAGAATCGCCCGGATCTGCTCGTGATCGATGGTGTCGATCACGCCGTACAGCGCCATCAGCACGAACCCTTCGCCCAGCGCCATCTCCAGGCAGACGTGCTCCTCGAACGTCGAAGGCATCATCCCGCTGGTGAGAAACCGCACCATCGGATGCGCCGGCGCCGGTGCTTCTCCGAGCATCTCCAGGATGCGCAGGAAGTTGTCGACGTGCTGGAACTCCTCGACCGCCTGGCGCGAGAAGAACCGCGCCGCCTGCAGATCCGGCGCGTCGTACAGCCAATGCCCGCACTGGATGCCGGTCACCTCGCCGTAGAGGAACTGGTTCATCATCCAGCCGAGCAACTGGCGATCCCGCACCGGGTCGAGGCGCGCGCCGCCGAAGTCAAAGGTCATCTCCTCGCGCGTCAACAGCATGCGCAAAGCCTAGCACGCGCGGAATCTCCCGGCATTCGCCAGCGGTTACAGACTTGCGAACATTTTGCGCAGGCGTAGGATCGCGCAGGAAGGCATGGACATGAGACGGCCGCACGACGAAATCAGGGAAATCCGGGTCCCCTCGGAGGCGCTCGCCCGCTGGGCGCTCGAGACCCAGGTGACCGGGCAGGAAGCGACCTGCGCGGCGCTCGCCTTCCTCATGCACACCGAGCATGCGTCCACCACCTTGCTCCCCGTGCCCAAGGTGCTGCGCAGCGAGCAGGCGGTCCTCGATCCCGACGGCTTCCTCAGGCAGCCGCGAGGCGCCGTAGAGCACTTCCGGCTGCGTACCACGCGCGCGATGGCGTGGATGGACCTCTTCATCTTCTTCCGCGAGCGCTTTCCGGCGGGCGCCCAGCGGCAGCCGCCGGAGTCGCTGTACGCGATGGCGCACCTCTTCGGGCGCCACGAGGACGAGCTGGACGCGGCCGTCGACCTCATCGTCCGCGAGTGCGTAATGGCGGAGATCGAGGACCTGCTCGGCCGGACGCTGACCTACCCGCCGGTGCAGGTCCTGCTGCAGCGGCTGCGCGACAGCGATCCGCAGCGGTCGGCCGACGCGCGCCGGCTGGCGGCTTCGGTGCTGGGCCATCTCTCCGGAACGCGCCTCTGGCGGGTTCGGACCCGCCTGGTCACGACCTCTACCCGCACGCTTCTAGCCGCCAAACCGCTCCTGGACGAGTTGGAACGGGGTGGTTTCAAGGTCGATCGCACCCGCGCCGCCCGCGGATTCGCCCGCCGGCTGGAAGGAGCCGTCTCGGAGCTGCCCGGCGCCGCCGCCCTGGAGACGATCCTGCACCAGCTGGCGGGTGCGGAGAGCGCCCCGGCCAAGCCGTCGCACCACACTGAAAGTACCTATAACGATTAACGATTTCTCTGGACCGCGGCGTAGACGTGGCCGCTGCGCGGGCCGAACTTCGACATGCTCGCCACGCCCGCCGCCATGAGGCAGAGTAGGCCCGCGACGAGCAGCCAGATCGTCTGGCGGGGTGGCAGGAGCCGCCGCATACCTCGCTATCGTAACTCCACGCGCGGCCGAAGTCACATCCACCCCGAAATAGCAGGTCGGCGGAACCGTTAGCGAGGCGTGATCGTGTCCAGCGAAGCAGAAATCGAACAACGCCCGCAGCGAGTGCCTCCGGCCGTTGTCGCGCTGGTCGCGCCCGACACGGGTATGGAACTGCAGGCGCGGGTAGGACGCGCCCGATTTGCCTTCGTCGTGGCGATGGTCTGCGCCCTTCTCGCCGCTTTCGCGCAGGCGTATCGGGTCGACACCCGCGACGCGACGCTGAAGAACCTGGAAAAGGCCGGCCAGCTGGAGAACATGAGCGACCGGCAGGTGGAGGACGAGACGACCAAGTCGAACCGGCTCTACCAGGTCGGGCGCGTCGTCGTCGGCGTCGGCGAGGCGCCGGTCTTCCTCGGCCTCGGCGCGTTGGCGGTGCTCGGCCTCACCTGGTTCCTGCGCGGCAAGGCGAAAGGGCGCGCGGTGGTGCCGGTGGCAGCGGCCGTGCTTCTCCCGGGGGCCATCGCCAACCTGCTCGACGCGATCAGCGCCTGGCAGCACGCGGCGCTCCCGGCGAAGGACGCGGTGCTCGCGCCGCGCAACCTGAGCGCCATCGCCGCGGTCTTCGGACATCCGCTCGTGGCGCCCTGGCTCAAGCTGGGGAACGCGCTCGACTTCTTTTCGCTCTGGGCGGCGCTGCTGATGGGCTACGGCATCGCCGCCGCGGGTGACGTCACGGTCCGGCGCGCCGTGGTGGCGACGCTCATCGGCTGGGTCTGCTGGCGGCTTCTCACCAACGTCGCAGTCGGGGGGTAGGACGTGTTCGTATTTCTCTTCGCAGCCTTGCTCGCGCAGGCGCATCCGCTCACG
>VBLM01000295.1 GCA_005879095.1 Deltaproteobacteria bacterium | reverse complement strand
TCATCTATCCCGCGCACCTG
The DNA here is from genome assembly GCA_005879095.1 of Deltaproteobacteria bacterium. Classification (GTDB taxonomy): domain Bacteria; phylum Myxococcota; class Myxococcia; order Myxococcales; family 40CM-4-68-19; genus 40CM-4-68-19. The sequence goes on along the minus strand of VBLM01000295.1, from coordinate 2,838 downwards.
CTCGAGAAAGCCGGCGACGTCGTGCACAGCCCGCTGCACCGCGCGCCGGTCGGGACCGGACCGTTCCGATTCGAGGAATGGAAGACGAGCGACCACATCTCGTTCGTCCGCAACGAGAAGTACTGGGGCCGGAAGGCGTACCTCGACCGCGTCGTGTACCGGATCGTCCTCGACCCCGCGGTCGGATTCCAGCTCCTGAAACAGGGCGAGTTCGCGCTCTACCTGCAACTGCAGCCGCAGCAATGGCTGCGCGATCTCGACGGCCTGAAGGGCATCGAGCGGATCAAGTTCTTCAACCCCAACTACAACTGGATCGGCTGGAACGAGCAGCGCCCGTTCTTCAAGGACGCCCGCGTGCGGCAGGCGATGAACTACGCCATCGATACCGAGGCCGTGCGCAACAGCTTCCTGATGGGGCTCGATCGGCCGACGACCTGCCACTTCTATCTCGACTCGTCGGCGTGCGATCACTCGCTCTTGCCGCGGCCGTACGATCCCGCGCGCGCGGCCCGGCTGCTCGACGAAGCGGGTTGGCCCGTCAAGGACAGCATCCGCTTCCGCTTCACGTTCCTGATGAACGCGGACTCGGTCTTCCTCGGTAAGTTGACTCCCTACATGCAGCAGGAGCTGCACAAGCTCGGGATCGAGATGGACATCAAGAAGGTCGACTGGGCGCTCTTCACCCAGCTCGTCGAGCAGCACGACTTCGACGCGACTTCGCTGCGCTGGGGCAACAGCGACGTGGTGCAGGACCCGTACGAGATCTGGCACTCCTCGCAGTCGAAGGACGGCAACAACTTCGTCTTCTTCAATGACCCGCGCGTCGACGCGCTGATCGAGACCGCGCGCGCCACGCTCGACGACGCCCGACGCAACGAGCTCTACCGCGAGATGGGGCGGCGGCTGTACGACGAGGCGCCGTATACATTTCTCTACAGCCGCCCCTCCCTCGACGCGGTGCGTTCCGACGTCCGCGGGCTGCAGCCGTCGGTGGCCTGGTACGATCTGCAGGACGTCTGGCTCGCGCGGCCATGACGAGGCGTGTCCTCACGCTGCTCGGCATCACCTTCCTCGCCTTCACCATCGTGCGATATGCCCCCGGCGATCCGCTCGCCGTGCAGGGCGACTTCGGCGTCCGCGGCGTCGCACTCTCGCAGCTTCGCGAGTACCGCCGGCTGATGGGCCTCGACGAGCCGCTCCTGGCCGGCTACTTCCGCTGGCTGTGGAACCTGGTCCGCGGCGACCTGGGCGACTCGTTCCGCGACGGCCGGCCGGTGCTGGCGCTGCTCGCCGAGGCGCTGCCGGTGACGCTCCTGCTCTCGATTCCCTCCTGCTGGCGATCCCGATCGGCATCATTTCTGCCGCCCGGCCTCGCGGCTTTTTCGATCGCGGGCTGTCCTGGCTCGTCTTCGGGCTCTATTCGCTGCCCGTGCAATTCGTCGCGCTCGCCTTGCTTTTGACCGCGAGCGACGCGGGCTGGCCGATCCAGGGTCTGAAAGACTGGCGCAGCCTGGTCCTGCCCATCGCCTGCCTCGCTTACGGCTCGGTCGCCGTTCTCTCCCGCCATCTGCGCAGCTCGATGCTGGAACAGATGGGCCAGGACTACATCCGCACCGCGCGCTCTCTCGGCCATTCGGAAGCGAAGGTGATCCTCCGCCACGCGCTGCCGAACTCGCTGCTCAGCCTGATCGCGCTCTTCGGCCTGACGCTGCCGGCGCTCGTCTCCGGCGCGGTGATCGTCGAGCGCATCTTCGGCCTGCCGGGCATGGGCCGGCTGACGTTCGACGCAGTCCTCGCCCGCGACCAGCCCGTGCTGATGGGCGTGATCCTGCTCGCCGGCGTGGTGACGATGCTCGGCATGCTCGCCAGCGACCTGCTCTACACCGCGGTCGACCCACGATTGGGGACACCCTTTGGGGACACCCTCCGGGGACACCCTCGATGACGCGGCTGCGCGCCGGTCTCGTCCTGCTCGGCGCCCTCGCGCTCGTCGCGGCGTTCGCCGACGTCGCCGGCGATCCGTACCGGATCACACTCAGCGCGCAGCTGCCGGTTCCCCCGAGCCCCGATCACCTTCTCGGCACCGATCACGCCGGCCGCGACACGCTCGCGCGCCTCGTCCACGGAGCCCGCGTCTCGCTCGGCGTCGGCATCTCGGCCGCACTGGTCCAGGTGTCGATCGGCCTCGCCCTAGGCGTGGCAGCCGGCTTCTTCGGCGGTCTGCTCGATGCGGCGGTGACGCTGGTCTGCGAGATTCTCCTGAGTTTTCCGCTGCTTCTACTGCTGCTTGCTGTGCAGGGCGTGCTCGACCGGACGACCCTCGTGAGCACGATGCTGGTGATCGGTCTCACCCGCTGGGCCGACACCTCTCCCCTCGTCCGCGCCGAGGCGCTGCGCGTCCGCGCGCTGCCCTACGTGGAAGCGAGCCGCGCGCTGGGCAACCCACTGCCCAATTGCCTCTCGCCCGCGCTGGTCGCGACGACGTTCGGCGTCGGCTCGGCCATCCTGCTCGAGAGCGCGCTCAGCTTCCTCGGATTCGGCGCTCCCGAGCCGACCGCGTCGTGGGGCCTCTTGATGGCCGACGGTTTCCAGGACGTGCTCGGCCCGAACGCGCGGATCCTGATCCTGCTTCCGGGCCTCTTGATCTTCGTCTCGGTCAGCGCTTTCAACCTGATCGGCGACGGCCTGCGCGAGGTGCTCGACCCGCGCGCTCAGGGCGCGGTCGAGCCCTCCGCGTTCATCACTTCCGACCAGAACCGCGCGTTGTCGCCCGCGCCCATGGCCGGCGGCTGCGAGCCGGAGCCGGCCACGTACAGCGTTCCCGAGCCGAAGTAGCCG
>VBLM01000293.1 GCA_005879095.1 Deltaproteobacteria bacterium | reverse complement strand
CACGCGAGGGAAACGGAGACCGGACTTTGCTTACGTACGGGCGCGATCAGAAACTCGCCCTGAATCCCGAAGCGCTGCAAACCGGCTGCGTACGCTTTCGGCTGGTCCCGAAAGAACCCTGCGGGCACACCGTTCTTGAAAAGGACGTACTCTCCCGGGTGCTCCTTTAACAGCGAGTCAAGTTGCTGCTCAAACGCCTGCTGCTCTTGCGAAATCGTCACGATAGGCCTCAGAGGGGCGACATCTTCGCACGGAGTTCCCATTCGGGGCAATTGTAGCGATGAGGCGAACCCGATGCTCGTCTTGCGCAGAGGGCTCGGTCGCCATCAGATGGTCCTCGTCCTCCGTCGGGTTGAAACCGTTCTATGCCAAACGATGGCGACTGGTCGGCATGCGTTTTTTTACGGCAATCCGTCGAAGAATTCGACTTCGCCGGTGCTGAGGTTGTAGACGGCGCCGACGACGGCGAGGCCGCGGTCGAGGACCATTCGTTCGATGATTTCGGAGCCGTGGCGGAGTTGGTTGGCGCTGGCGCGGACGTTGGCGCGGATGGCGGCGTCGGCGAGCGCGTCGGGGTTGCGTGAGAGGTCAGTCTGCAGGAGAGGTTCGATCGCGGGGCGGATGCGGTCGACGATCGAAAGCAGCCCGCGTGAGCGCGCGCTCGCTCGGCCCTGCAGGACGTCGAGGGTCGCGCCGACGCCGCCGCACGAAGTATGACCGAGGACCACGACCAGAGGCGTGTCGAAACGCTCGACGGCGAATTCCACGCTCCCGATCTGCGACGGGGCCACGATGTTGCCCGCCACGCGGATGACGAAGAGGTCGCCCAGCCCTTGATCGAAGACGATCTCCGCCGGCACCCGCGAGTCGGAGCAGCCGAGCACCACGGCGAACGGGTTCTGGCCGTGGACGAAATCCGCCCGCCGCACCTGGCTCAGGACCGGCTCCGCGCCGCGCACGTTGGCGATGAAGCGCGCGTTGCCCTGCTTCAATTTTTCCAATGCCTCGGGCGCTTTCATCGCGCCGGTTATACAATCGACCGCATGCGAATACCGGCCGTCGTGTCGAGCTTTGTCCACCGCGGACTGCGCATCTCCTTCCGTGAGTACGGCCACGGTCCGCGCGCGATCGTGCTCGTCCACGGCCTCCTGATGGACGGCAGCATGTTCCAGAAGGTCGCGCCCGCGCTGGCCGAGCGCGGCCACCGGGTGATCGTCGTCGAACTCCCCGGCCACGGCGCCTCCGATCAGCCGCACGAGATGGGCACGTACTCGATGACGGCGTACGGGCGCGACGTCATTGCGTTGCTCGATCACCTCGGGCTCGAGACCGCCGTCATCGGAGGCACCTCGCTCGGCGCAAACGTCGGCCTCGAGGTCGCCGTCGCCGCTCCGGACCGGGTGCGCGCGCTTGTCCTCGAGATGCCCGTCCTGGAGAAGGGCATCACCGCGGCGGGCGTGCTCTTCGTGCCGCTCGCGCTCGCGCTGCGGGTGAGCCAGCGCGGCATGCGCGCGGTCTCGCGGGCGACGAGGCGGATCCCGCGCACGTTCTTCGTCCTCGACCTGCTGATCGATTTCGCCCGTCGCGATCCGGCCTCGTCGCTGGCGGTGCTCGACGGAATCACCTTCGGCCGTGTCGCCCCGCCGCGCGAGGACCGGCTACGGATCCCGCATCCGACGCTGGTGATCGGCCATCCATCCGACCCGATCCATCCGTTCAGCGACGCCGACCGCACCGCCCGCGAGTTGCCGCGAGCGCGGATGCTGGAGGCGCGGTCGATCTACGAATGGCGCGTGCGGCCGGCGCGCCTCAACGCCGAGCTCTCGGCGTTCCTCGACGAGGTATGGGCCGAGACGGTGGCGCGCGCCGTCTGACCGACGGTGGGACGCCGGATCCCATTTCCGGACGGCCGACAATACGTTCCCGTCGCAGGCCCATGGCACGCATTTCGCTGCCGAACAGGCCATGAGGGACGCCCTTCGAGTCCTGCGGCGCAGTCCGGGTTTCGCCGGCATCGTCATCCTGACGCTCGCGGTGGCCATCGGCGCGACCACCAGCGTCTTCAGCGTCGTCCGCGGCCTGCTCTTGAAGCCGCTGCCGTTTCGCGAGCCGCAGCAGCTCGTCCGCTTCTACGGCTCGTGGAAGCAGTTCGGCCACGGCACCATTTCCTTGTCCGAATTCAGCAACGATCACGAGCAATTGAAGAGCACGAGCGGCGTCGCGGCCTGGGCGTACGGAAGCGCCGCGCTGGCGACGGCGGGTGCGCCCGAGCACATCGGCCTCGGCCGCGCCACTGCGTCGCTCTTGCCGGTGCTCGGCGTGCAGCCGGCTGCGGGCCGCTGGTTCACGCCGGACGAGGAGCAGCCCGGCCACAGCCGCGTGATCGTCCTCGGCCGCAGCCTCTGGCAGCGCCGGTTCAACGGCGATCCCGCCGTGGTCGGACAGACGGTGCAGATCTCCGGCGTGCCGCTCCGCGTCGTCGGCGTGTTGGCCGAAGAGCTGGAGCTGCCGGAGAATTTCGATGCCTGGCGGCCGCTGGAAAGGCCGCCGGACCAGCTGACGCCGCAGGCGCGGGCGAATCGCGGGTTGCGCGTCATCGGCCGGCTCGCCCGCGGCAAGACGCTCGCCGACCTGCACGCGGAGATGGCGGTGGTTTCGGCACGGCTGCGGACGTCGTTTGCCGCCGTCTACCCGGCGGATGCCGGGTTCAACATGGATGCCGTCCCGCTCCTCGATCAGATGGTCGGCAACGTCCGGCCCACGCTGTGGATGCTCTTCGGCGCCGTCGTGCTGGTGCTCTTGATGGCCTGCGCCAACATCGGAAATCTCATGCTGGCGCGAGCCACGGCGCGCGAACGCGAGCTGGCGGTGCGCGCCGCGCTCGGCGCGGGCCGCGCGGTCCTCGCCCGACAGATGCTGGTGGAAAGCGTCTGTCTCGCGCTGATCGGCGGCGCCCTCGGCGTCCTGATCGCGGTCTGGGGAGTCGATCTGCTGCTCGCGGCGGGCCCGGCCGATCTCCCCCGCGCCCGCGAGGTGCGCGTCGACTGGGCGGTGCTCGCATTCGCGCTCGGCGCGTCGGTGCTGAGCGGGATCCTCTTCGGCCTCTTGCCGGCGCTCACCGCCACGCAGGCGAATCTGCACGACGTCCTGCGTGGCGGAAACGCTTCGGCGGCGCCGACTCCGCGGCGGCTGCGTCGCGCGTTGGTGGCCGCCGACGTCGGGCTCGCGCTGATCCTCGTCTCCGGCTCCGCGCTGCTCCTGCGCAGCTTCGGCCGCGTGGTCGACATCGATCCGGGCTTCCAGCCGGCGGGCGCGGTCGCCTTCACCGTCGGCGTCAACCGCAACTTCGAAACCACGTTCCCCGCCGCCCTCCAGCGGCTGCGCGAGGTGCCGGGCGCGAGCGCCGCCGGCGGTGTCGACTACGCGCCCCT
>VBLM01000292.1:1895-2392 GCA_005879095.1 Deltaproteobacteria bacterium | reverse complement strand
CGGCATCCCGCCGGCGCCGCGCGGCGTGCCGCAGATCGAGGTGGCGTTCGACATCGACGCCAACGGCATCGTGCACGTGAGCGCGAAAGACCTCGGCACCGGCAAGCAGCAGTCGATCCGGATCGTCGCTTCTTCGGGTCTGACCGAGCAGGAGATCCAGAAGATGATCGGCGAGGCCGAGCAGCACAAGTCGGCCGACAAGAAGAAGAAGGAATTGGCCGACTTGAAGAACTCGGCCGACGGGCTGATCTACACGACCGAGAAGGCGCTCGAGGAGTACGCAACGCTGCTGCCGGCCAAGGACATGGCCGAGATCCGGGCCGACCTCGAGGGCCTCAAGGCCGTCGTCGGCACCGAGGACCTGCCCAAGATCAAGGCCGCGGTGCAGCGGCTGGAAGGCTCGGCCTACCGCATCGCCGACGCGCTCTACTCGTCGGGCGACAGCGGCGACAAGAAGGCCTCGGGCGACAAGAAGTCCTAGAACTCCCAGCCCAGCG
>VBLM01000292.1:0-1863 GCA_005879095.1 Deltaproteobacteria bacterium | reverse complement strand
CAGGCCGCCGCCGACGCCAGCGTCGACGAAGAATGAGGTCCACTTGAACCGCCACCCGGCGACGAGGGTCGCTGTCTGATAGAGCTCCCAGGTCGGCGGGAACTCGCGGTCGCCGCACGAGCCGTGGCAGGTCTGCTGCTTGAAGAAGGCCCACTGCGCCGAGAGAAAGAAGCGGCCACCCTCGTCGCTCGAGTACCATCGGACGCCAAATGAGGCGCTGTATGTCGGGCCGTTGTCGCCCAGAAGGCCGCCGAGCATGAGCGGGCCGGTTGCGGCGAAGAGCGCGAAGCGTCCTTGTCGAGCCTGGACCTGCACGCCGAGGAAGTCTTCGGAGCTTCCGGCGCCGGCGGCGACCGAAACGTTCACGGCCAGAAGGAGCCCGAGCATGACAAGGGAACCCGCTGCGCCGGCGCAAGGCCACTGTGGCGGATGACCGGGACGGCGCGGTGTGTTGACACGCGAGCCAGAGGGCTTACGTTAGACGAGAGGCGTCGAGCGCCTGCCTGACTGCCCGGGAGACTTCTAAGTGTCTGTTCAGAAACGTGATTACTACGAGGTTCTCGGGGTTTCGCGCAGCGCAACCGCACAGGAGTTGAAGAGCGCGTTCCGCAAGCTCGCCATCCAGTTCCATCCCGACAAGAACGAAGGCGACAAGGCGTCGGAAGAGAAGTTCAAGGAGTGCTCGGAGGCGTACGAGATCCTCGCCGACCCGGAGAAGCGCGCTCGCTACGATCGCTTCGGCCACCAGGCGCCAGGCGGATTCGGGCCCAGCCCGTTCGAGGCCGGGTTCACCGGCAACATCAACGACATCTTCGGGGACATCTTCGGCGAGATCTTCGGCCAGCGCGGCCGCTCGCGGGGTGGCAAGCAGCGGGGGAGCGATCTCCGCTACAACCTCGAGGTCAGCTTCACCGAGGCCGCGTTCGGCAGCGAGGCCAAGGTCAAGATCCCGCGCCACAAGCAGTGCTCGACCTGCCACGGCTCGGGCGCGAAGGCCGGCACCGGGCCCAAGACCTGCCCCACCTGCCACGGCGCGGGCGAGCTGCGGATGACGCAGGGGTTCTTCCAGATCTCGCGCACCTGCGGCCACTGCCAGGGAACCGGCAAGGTCATCACCGACCCGTGTGCCACCTGCCGCGGCGCGGGCAAGGTGGAGACCGAAAGCGTCCTGACCGTCAAAGTGCCGCCCGGCGTCGATACCGGCACGCGCCTGAAATTGACTGGCGAGGGCGAGCCGGGCGAGCGCGGTGGCCCTCCCGGCGACCTCTACGTCGTGGTGCACGTGCAGGAGCATCCGATCTTCATCCGCGAGGACACCGAGGTCATCTGCGAAGTGCCGATCATCTTCACCCAGGCCGCGCTCGGCTCGACCATCGAGGTGCCCACGCTCGACGGCAAGGTGAAGATGAAGATCCCGTCGGGCACGCAGAGCGGCAAGGTGTTCCGGCTGCGCGGGAAGGGCATTCCGCACCTCAACGGCTACCAGCGCGGCGACCAACACGTGCGCGTCACGGTCGAAGTGCCCGAAAAGCTCTCGAAGAAGCAGCGCGAGCTGCTCGAACAGTTCGCCTCGATCGCCGGCGAAGAGTCACACCCGCAGTCGAAGAGCTTCTTCGCCAAGGTGAAGGAGCTCTTCGGCACCGAAGAAGCCGAAGACGAAGCCGCCAACGGCTAAAGGCTTCAAGCGCACCGCGGAGGCGCGGAGAACGCGGAGTTATTTTTTTGTGAAAACAATCTCCGCGAACCTCCGTGCTCTCCGCGCCTCCGCGGTGAGATTTTGCCGTTGATCGCGTAACCTTGCGCCCGATGCGAGCGTAAGGACTCGATGGGACCGACGGACGAGGAATTGATGTCGGGCTACGT
>VBLM01000291.1 GCA_005879095.1 Deltaproteobacteria bacterium | reverse complement strand
GGCCTGCGGGTCGGCAATACGCGGATTTCGCTCCATTTCACGCGCAGCGGCGAAGGGACGTTCGCGGCCGTGCGAGAGATGCAGGGCGAGCCGCTGGCGATCCGGATCGAGGTCGGCGCGCAGAGCGCGGAAGCGTAGTTCCCAACGGAAGCGAATTTCTTTCTTACGCGGCCTGCCGCTGCGCGAGCGGCGCGCGCCATCCCGCCACCCACGCGGGGACGCGGCTGCGCGCCAGATCGACGTCCTGAACAGCCAGGCGGCGACCAGCGCGACGAAGCCGCCCGGGACCAGCACTGCAGCGAGCACGAGGATGATTTTGCGGGTCACGCTTACGGACTGTGCATTCGCGGTGCCACCGCGAAACCGTGTGCGCACCGTCACTGCGTGAGATACAAAGGCCCCGATGGCTTACTCGCTCGAGAGCGTGCAGGACGCGGCGGATCGGCTTCGCTCGGTCGGCTATCTGCCGTCCCCCGAAATCGCCTCCAGCGCTTTCCTCGCCGATCGGCTGGAGAAGCCCATCCTCGTCGAGGGTCCGGCCGGCGTGGGCAAGACCGAGCTGGCGCGCGCCCTCGCGCAGGCGACCGGTCGGACGTTCCTGCGGCTGCAGTGCTACGAGGGGCTCGACGAGTCCAAGGCGCTGTACGAGTGGGAGTACGCCAAGCAGCTCCTGTACACGCAGCTGTTGAAAGACAAGATCGCCGAGACCATCGCCGGCGCGCAGACGCTCTCGCAGGCGGCGGAGCGGATCGCGGGGTCGGAAGACCTCTTCTTCAGCGAGCGGTTCCTCTTGCCGCGGCCGATTCTCGCCGCCATCCGCAGCCCCGAGCCGGCGCTGCTCTTGATCGACGAGATCGACAAGGCCGACCCCGAGTTCGAGGCTTTCCTGCTCGAGGTGCTCTCGGATTTCGCGGTGACGGTGCCCGAGCTCGGGACGGTGAAGGCCATCCACACGCCGCGGGTCGTGCTCACCTCGAACGCCTCCCGCGAGCTGTCCGACGCCCTGAAGCGCCGCTGCCTGCACCTCTACATCGATTTCCCGACCGCGCAGCGGGAGCTGGAGATCGTCCGCTCGCGCGTCCCGAACGTCCGCGAGGAACTGGCCCGGAAGGTCGTGGCGGCGGTGCAGGCCATCCGCAAGCTCGACTTGAAGAAGGCGCCTTCGATCAGCGAGACGCTCGACTGGACCCGCGCCCTGACCCTGCTCAACGCGACGACGCTCGACTCTCAGCTGGTGACCGACACGCTCTCGACCGTGCTCAAGTACGAAGCCGACATCGCGAAGGCTCGCGAACACGCCTCCTACATCGCATCGGCGACGTAAAGAAACTACATAGCCGCAGTCCCGCCTTCGGCGGGAGCGGCTAGCGGTGGCGGCCGTCGTGGAGGCTGGGCTCGCGGCGGGCCTGTGCCTGCACCTGCTTGTCGAGGTAACCGGGATAGCCGGCGCCGATCGAGCTGTTCGAGATGTCGGCCAACTCGACGCCCGACTTCTTGTCGCCGACGAGGAATCCGCCGCGCGATTTGAAGAGGAGGTAGACCGCGGCGTCGTCGACCGACATTCCCTGTTCCTCGGTCCGGTAACTGTCCTCACCGACCTGGATCAGCACGATGCCGGGAGCCACCTGTCGGGCGCCGGAGAATCGGAAGGTCTTCAATTGCACCTCCCGGTTGGCCCACGGCGCGAGGTTGTGCATCTCGACCCCCGAGCGCTTCTTCATCTGCGCGATCACGCCGAGCGTCTTCGGGTGCGTCAGCCGCCGCGCGCTGTCCCAGTCCTTGCGCACGACCCGCGAGAGGTACTGCTGCAGCGTCGCCTTGGCGAGAAAGACGTCCGGGGACTCCTCGTTCAGCATCGACTGAACGCCGCTGGTGTCCACCGTCGAAC
>VBLM01000290.1 GCA_005879095.1 Deltaproteobacteria bacterium | reverse complement strand
CCGGCAGATGGGCAGGCTGTACCTCGAATCGCGCAACGTCGACGCCGCGTTGAAGGTCTTCAAAGAAGCGTTGGCCCGCTACAAGACCGCGCGCACGCCGCCAGCGGTGATGGAAGCGTTCTACATCGACGTCGTCCAGCAGGTGACTCGCGCCGGTAAAAGGAAGCTCGCGCAGGCCTGGGTGAAGGAAGCTCGGGCGTTGCACTAGCGGCTGCCCGCCGCAGGCGGGCTTTGCCGCTACGCAGTTGCAGTTGCCTTGATCGCGGTTTTCGCTAGAGTGACCCCGAATTCGTTCAGGGGGTCCGATGTCCCGTATTGTCCTTTTCGTCCTTTGCGCCTCTGCGGCAGCGCACGCCGGCGAGGGCGTGTACATCACCATCGACGGCGGCTACGGCACCTGGGCGAAGGACGATTTCCGCTCGCGTCTCGACAAACAGGGCATGGGCAAGGACCCGGTCAGCGGCCTCGGCAACACCTCGCTCCTCGTCGATCGGCAGATGCCCGACGGCGGCATCTTCGGCCTGCACCTCGGCTACAACATCGCCGGTCACGTCGCGTTCGAGGGCAGCCTGACCCTGCGACCGTACGACATCCTCGCCGACACCCGCGGCGGCGCAGCCATCGCCGGTCTGGCCGCGCGCTGGTACCCGCTGCAGGGGCTGGTCCGGTCCAGCCGGCAGTTCGACGTCTCGTTCGTCACCGGCGTGCACTACGTGCTCTCGGGCGGCAACGGCATCCACGATCCGGCCACCAACACCAAGCTGGACAACACCGGGCGCGGCTTCGACGGAACCGCGGTCGAGCTCGGCTTCACCGCCGAGCTTTACCCGGCAAAGTGGGTCAGCTTCGGCATCACGCCGAGGATGTACGTGATGGATCCGATCCGCTACTTCGTCAGCTTCGACCACCGCGACGAGGGCGGCGCGATCCCGCTCACCGGCTCGGGCGGGCTCAAGTTCTACGCGATCACGCTCTCGATGTCGTTCCACTTCGAGCCGCTTCCCGACTGATCGCGCTTTTAGCGGGGCCCGAACAGGTCGTCCTCGCGCTGCAACAGCGCGTCGGCGTCGGCCGCGGCCATCGCGTCGTCGCCCTTCTTGACCAGGGCCAGCTGCTGCTCGAACAGCGCCCGATCCTGCGCCTTGACCGCCACCGTCCTGGCCAGCGCGAGGTGATTGCGCGGGTCCTGCGGCGCCCGCTGCGCCGCCGAGTCGAGCCGCTTGCGCGCTTCGGCCAGGTCGCCGCCGGCATACTCGGGCAGCGCGGCCAGCAGCGTCCCCAGCTCGCGTTCCGGCCCCGCTCCGTCCAGCTCCGGCGCGAGCTGAATCACCCGCTGCAACTCCGCCGTCAACTCGGCCCGCCGCTCGATCAGCGGCGTGAAACCCTGCATCCGCGCCCACGCCGCGCTGCAGACGGCCTCGAGGTAAAGCGCTTCCGCCGCCGGCGCGCCGACCAGCGCATAGACCTCCGCAGCCGGGTGCGTCCCGTCGAGCTGCGCGGCGGCCGACGGAAACTGCGCCGTCCAGGACCGGTGCGCGTCGGCCGCGCACGCCAGCGCGTCCTCGCCGATGAGACCCGGATCGGGATCGGCCGCCCGCTGCGCCCGCGCGATGCGGACTCGCCGCGCCCGGGCCGCGTCGAGCAGCGGGGCCGACGGATCCGGGCTGTGCAGCGCCGCGTCCTCCCAGAGCAGAATCGCCTGATCGACAGCCGACGGATCGCCCGCGCGCCGGGCCCAGGCGGCTTCGGCCCGGGCAGCCGAGTCGTGCAACGCCGGACCCGCGTCCGGCACAGACGCCACTGGCGGCGAAGTCACGACTGACTTCGCTGGATGGCAGGCCGCGACGAAAACGATCGCGGCCGCCGGAAAAAGCCTCAC
>VBLM01000289.1 GCA_005879095.1 Deltaproteobacteria bacterium | reverse complement strand
CCCGCCGCCATCGCCGCCGCCCGACTGGGGCGACTCGTACAGCTCGCAGGTAGCCTGTCCACGCAGGACCAGCTCGCCCTTCTGGTTCTCCGCCCACAGCTCGACGTCGGCGTAGCAGGCGCCGCCCTCGCGCCGCAGCTCGGCGATGCGGCCCCGGCAGGTGAGCTCGTCGTTCGGCCAGACGATCTTGATGAACCGCGCCGACAGCTTGCGCACGTGCCCGCGCCGCAGCCAGGCCGTCAGCAGCTGGCCGATGAACGCCATCGCCAGCATCCCGGGCGCGAACAGCCCCGGGAAGCCGAGCTGGTGCGCGTACGGCTCGTCGAGATGGAGGCGATTGAAATCGCCCGCCGCGGACGCATACCGCACGATCTGCACGCGATCGACAGCCGGCTTGGTCAAAGGCGGCAGGTCGTCGCCGACGCGCAGCTCGGTCCAGTAGAAGCTGCGCGCGAGGCTCTGCTTCGGCTGCTGCACCTGCTTGGGCGCCGTCAGCGGCGGGAGGTTCCGCTGCGGATGCGCCTCATGCGAGTGCGAGTGCGAGTG
>VBLM01000287.1 GCA_005879095.1 Deltaproteobacteria bacterium | reverse complement strand
ACGGCAAGAACACCAAGGACGGCTACGACATCGCGGTCGAGCGCATCAACGAAATGGGCGGCGTGAAGATCGCGGGCAGGAGCCACAAGCTGAAAGTCGTCTACTACGACGACGAATCGACGCCCGCCCGCGGCGCGCAACTGGCCGAGCGGCTCATCAACCAGGACGGTGTGAAGTTCGTCCTCGGCGCGTACAGCTCCGGGCTCACCAAGGCCATGGCGCCGGTGACGGAGAAGTACAAGGTGCCGCACGTGGAGGGGAACGCAGCCGCCCGCGAGCTCTTCACCCAGGGATACCGCTACCTCTTCGCGGTGCTCTCGACGGCAGACTACTACCTGCGCGACGCCGTCATCCTCGCCGCTGAGATGGCCAAGGAGCACGGGCGAAACCCCAAAGACGTCAAGATCGCCATGGCCTTCGAGAACGATCCCTTCAGCCTCGACGTGCGCGAGGGCGTGGTCGAGGAGGCGAAGAAGTACGGCATGAAGATCCTCGTCGACGACAAGCTGCCGCCCGAGATCAACGACATGGCCGCGACGCTCACCAAGGTGAAGGCGGTCAAGCCCGACCTGCTGCTCGTCTCGGGCCACGAGAAGGGCGCGACGCTGGTGGTGCGGCAGACGGCGGAGATGAAAGTGGACGTGCCGATGGTCGCGTCGACGCACTGCGACTCGGCCAAGATCGCGGAAAACCTCGCGCAGGCCGCGGATGGAGTGCTCTGCGGCTCGCAATGGGATCGGCACCTGGCCTATCAGGACAAGTGGTTCGGCAGCGCGGAGCAGTACGCGCAGCGCTTCGAGAAGAGGTTCAACTATCCCGCGCCGTACCAGGCCGCGGAGTCGACCGCCGTGGTGCTCGTCTTCGCCGACGCCTTCGCGCGCGCCGGGTCCCTCGATCCGGAAAAGGTGCGCGACGCCCTCGCCAGCACCGATCTGATGACCATGTTCGCCCCCATCAAGTTCGACTCGACGGGCAAGAACATCGCCAAGCAGATGGTGCTCTACCAGGTGCTGAACGGGACCTACAAAGTGGTCTCGCCGCGCAAGTGGGCGGAGACGAAGCCGGTCTGGCCGCGCAAGCTGCCGCAATGAGCAGATGGACAACCTCCGGCTGCTTTTCGATGCGCCGCTGCTCCCGGTCCAGCTGCTGCTCGACGGCGTGCTGATCGGCGCGATCTTCGCCCTCGCCGCGCTCGGCATGGCCCTGGTCTGGGGCGTGATGGGCATCATCAATGTCGCGCAGGGAGAGCTGGTCATGCTCGGCGGGTACGCCGCGTATTTTCTCTATCGCGCGGGGATCCATCCGCTCTTCGGGGTCCCCCTGGCAGCGGCGCTGTTGTTCTGCCTCGGTTGGGCGCTCTACCGGAGCCTCATCTTCCGCGTCGTCGACCAGGACCTGTTCATCTCCATCCTCGCTACCTTCGGGCTCAGCATCCTGCTGCAGCAACTGGCCAACGCGTTCTTCGGCGCCGACGTGCGCACGGCGGAGTCGGGCTTCGGAACCTGGGCCGTGCGCGGCGGCGCGATCACCATCGCGCGCATCAAGCTGGTCGCGTTCGGTGCGGCCCTCTTGACGGGCGGCGTGCTGGTCCTCTTCCTCAAGAGCTCGCGGCTGGGCCAGGCCATCCGCGCGACGGCGCAGAACGCGCGCGCCGCCCGGGTCATGGGCGTCGACACCGATCGCGTCTACGCGCGCACCTTCGCCATCAACGCAGCCATCTGCGGAGCTTCTGGTGCGCTGGTCGCGATGACGTGGATCGTGCACCCCTACCTGGGGCTGCCCTACACGGTGCGCTCCTTCATGATCGTGATCGTCGCCGGCCTGGGCAACCTGCAAGCGGTGCTCGCCTCGGCGGTGGCGCTCGGTGTGGCGGAAAACTTCGCCGGATTCATTTTCGGCGCCGAATACCAGACTGCCTTCGTCTTTACCCTGCTGGTCGTGATCCTCGTGCTGCGCCGGTTCTGGCTCTCGCGGCAACGGAGATATCTGGCGTGAAGTCCGTTCTCGGCTACGTCTGCGCCGGGGCGCTGTTGCTCGCCTTGCCGCTCCTGGCGCCGACCTACCAGACCCAGCTTGCCTTCCTCTGGGTGATGATCGTCCTCGCGCTCACCTGGGACCTGCTCGGCGGACAGATGGGCTACAACTCGTTCGGCAACATCGTCTTCTTCGGCATCGGGATGTCCAGCGCGACGCGGGTCTCGGCTACTTCGCCGGACTGTTCCTGGGCATGGCGTGCGGCGGCGCGCTCGCGGTGGCTGCCGCGGCGTTTCTCGGGGCAGGCATCCTCGGCCTGCGTGGCCACTATTTCGCCATCGCCACGCTGGGGCTCGGTATCGCCGCTGGAGAGCTTGCTTCGGGTTGGCAATTCATCGGCGCGGGCGGAGGCATGGTGCCGCCGCTCTTTCCCGGCGCGCTGGGCGGGCGCGAGAGGTTCTTCTACTATCTCTGCTTCGCGATCGCGGCCGCGACGTTTCCGGTGCTGCGCTGGCTCTACGCCGGGCGCTTCGGCCTGGCGCTCAACGCCATCCGCGACGACGAGGACAAGGCCGAGGCGATGGGCCTGCGCACCACCCGCTACAAGATCACCGCGTGGTGCATCTGCGCGTTCTTCCTCGGTCTCGCCGGCGGGGCGGTGGGAAACCTGACCGGCTTCATCGATCCACGCGAGGTCGCCTTCGCCGGATCGACGCTCGGCGCCGTGATCGTCCACCTCCCCAAGGAGCTGTTCTGGACGTACCTCCTCGGCTGGCAGCGCGTGGCGCTCGGGCTCCTCATCGTGGTCATCGTCGTCTTCTTCCCGACCGGCATCCTCGGCTGGGCGCGCGTCCGCTGGCCCGAGCGCTTCGGCCACCGTGTCGAGGGCGCGTGACGCCCATTCTCGAGATGCGCGGGGTGCGCAAGTCGTTCGGCGGAGTGGTCGCCAATCGCGACGTCACGCTCTCGGTACCGGAGGGCAAGACCTGCGGGCTGATCGGCCCCAACGGCTCGGGCAAGACCACGCTCTTCAGTTGCATCGCCGGCTCGCATCCCATCGACAAAGGCTCGATCCGCTTCCAGGGCCGCGAGATCTCCGCGCTGCGCGTTCCGAAGATCGCCCGGCTGGGGCTGCTCCGGACGTTCCAGCAGACGCGCATCTACGTGAAGATGACGTGCATGCAGAACATGCTGATCAGCGCTCCCGACGCAGCGCCCGGCTGGAACTCGTTCTTCCGCAAGAGCTCGCCCGCCGAGGAACGCAACGCAGACGAGCTGCTCGAGTTCGTGGGGCTCTTTCCCAAGCGGCACCTGCGCGCGGGCGACATCTCCTTTGGCCAGCAGAAACTGCTCGAGCTGGCGATGGCTCTGATGAGCGAGCCGAGAATGCTGCTGCTGGACGAGCCGACCGCGGGCATCAATCCGAAACTGATCGACGACCTCCTCGATCGGCTCCGCCGCGTCAACCGCGAGCGCGGGATCACGCTCTTCGTCATCGAGCACAACATGCGGGTGATCATGGGGCTGGCCGACTACATCTACTGCCTGGCGCACGGCGAGCTTCTGGCGCAGGGCAAGCCGGAGGAAATACAGACCGATCAGCGCGTCATCGATGCCTACCTCGGGGCGCAGTGATGAATCGCGGCGCGCCGTCGCCCGAGCGCATCGCCGAGCTGGCCGGCGGCGACCCGCTGCTGGTGATTTCCGGCCTCCATGCCGGCTATGGAAAGATGGAGATCCTTCACGGCGTCGATCTGATGGTCGCTGCCGGGCGCTCGCTCTGCATGATCGGACCGAATGGCGCCGGCAAGTCGACGGTGCTCCATTCCATCTACGGATTCACGCGGATCACCTCGGGAAGCATCCGCATCGGCAGGGAGGACAACTCGGTCTTCCCCGACATGACGGTGGAAGAAAATCTCTGGATGGGCGGGTATCTGATGGAGCAGCCTGCGCAGGCGAAGGAGGCGGCGGAGCGCGTGTTCGACAAGTATCCGCAGCTCGCCGCTCGCCGCCGGCAGCTGGCGCGAGTGCTCTCCGGCGGCGAGCGCCGTCTCCTCGAGATCTCCCGGGCTCTGGTGATGGATCCGCGGGTGCTGCTCGTCGACGAGCCGTCGATCGGCCTCGAGCCGCGCTTCATCGACATCGTCTTCGAGATCCTCTCCGAGCTGCAGCATGGCGCCGGGAAGGCCATCGTGGTGGTCGAGCAGAACGCGAGGAAGGGCCTCCAATTTGCCGACGTCGGATACGTGCTGGTGTCCGGATCAGTCGCGCGGGTGGGCAGCGGGGCGGAGCTGCTGGAGGATCCGGAGATCGGCCGCCTTTACCTGGGCGGGTAAGATCAAGTGAGCGGCCTGATGCGCGGCAGCGGCGGCTCGAGAAGCCGGCCGCCCTGGCAGCACACCGGCGGATGCATCAACTCCGGCACAGCGGCCCGCTGCTTTTGGACCACATCGAACAACCTCATGCAAGCCTGCCGGGTGGCTTGGTCTGAGCGCAGGAACTGCACGCCTGCGTCTACACCGTTGGCGCGAACCACGATGGCGCGCCCCACGCCGTCTGGCACGTCGGGCCCGGCTCCGCGGACGCGCACCTCGATCTCCATTCCCGGGCATAGGCCCGCAGCGTTTCCGAGGCGGGCTCCGCCCGCGCTTACGTCCTCGATTCGGCAGAGAAACGTCGCACCGAGATAGTTCACCTCGGCGCGGAATTCGCAGGCGAACCGGGGTTGCTGCCGCGCGGACAGACCGCTGCCGTCCGCCTCGAGCTTCCTCGCCAGCTTCGTACCGTTGAAGAGGAGCCAGGCCCCCGCCGACCACGCTTCGCCGACGCGCATCGCCAC
>VBLM01000288.1:3285-5866 GCA_005879095.1 Deltaproteobacteria bacterium | reverse complement strand
CTGGCAGCTCGCCACCTATACGTTCCTGAACCGCGATCCGATCGGGCTGCTCTTCGCGCTGCTGGCGCTCTGGCTTCTCGGCGCGGCGCTCGAGCAGAGATGGGGAACGCGTCGCTTCGTGACGTTTTATTTCGTCACCGCGGCAGTTGGCGCGTTCGTGACAAGCCTCGTCGGTCTGCTGTCGCCGGTGGTCTGGGAATTCGAGTACTTCGGCAACTGGTCGGCGATGGAGGGCCTGATCGCCGCTTTCGCGGTGCTGATGCCCGATGCGCAGATCTTTTTATACTTCGTGCCGGTGCGAGCGAAGTGGATGCTGCCGATTTCGGCCGGAATCACGGTCCTCTTCATGCTGATGACCGGCTGGCAGCCGTACCTGCCGCAGCTCTTCGGCCTCGGCGCGGGTGTCCTATTCGCCGGCGGCGTCTCGCCCGGCAACGTCTTCCTGCGCGCCAAAGTCTGGTGGATCGACCGCCGCCTGCGCCGCAACCGCCTGCGCGTCGTCCGCGGCGACGACGTGCGCAGCGGCAGCCGTGGGTCGGACAAGTATCTGCACTGATGGGGCGATCGCTCCTCGTGCTGCTCGCGTGCGCGGCCTGCGGCGGTAGCGGAAGCGCAACGGTCAGCGGCAGCGTCGGCGGTCTCGGGCTCTCTCACGTCGCCGAAGTGACGTCCATCGACGTTCCGCCGCCGTCCTGCGCGCGCCCTCAGCCGTCGCTGAGCATTACGATTCTCCGACCGCGCGGGAGCGTGTTCGGCGTTGCAGCACTCCGACGTCCTCGCAAACGCGACGTTGCTGAATCTCCTGATCAGCCCCGGCGACGATCCGAATCCGATCCTGCCCGGGCACTACGTCGTCGGCCAGGACGGGCACGACCCCGTCGGCTATCCCACGAACGTGCAGGCTGCGTTCAGGCATACGGGAGCGGACTGCTCGGCGGCCGGGCAGAACGCGACCGCAGGCACCATCGACGTGTCCTCCATCGACGGCGGCAACGTTGCGGGATCGTTCAACCTGACGTTTCCCGGCGGAGCGCTGACGGGCTCGTTCCGCACCGCCGGCTGCACTCTGCCGGCATCAGTGGCCTGCGCGACCGACACCTTCGTCGGCTGCGCTCCCTAACCGTCCTTGATCTCGCTGCAGGCTTCGCGTGCGATGTAGATGCGGCGCGTGTTGGTGCGCGCGGCGTCGAACGGAATCAGGAAAAAGCCGTGCTTCGCGTCGGCGCCGTCGCGGTAGCCTTCGATGGAGCGGCCGTCGGCGAACGTCACCCGCACCTTGCCGCCGTCGGGTGGCTTCGGCTTTTCGCCCGGCGGCAGCATGAAGAACACCGCCTTCACTTCCGCGTGGTAGATGGGCTCGGCGGCGCCGCCGCCCTGCGGCACGAGGGCGAACTGCGACTTGCTCAGGTCGATGTCCTTGACCGAGCCGCGCCGGGTCCGGCCGCCGCGGGTATGCACCGCCACGCGGTGTTCACCGTGGACTTCGAGCGCTCCGATGCCGAGCGGCTTCATCGCGCCGAGCGGCTGGGCGGGAGGCGCCTTGGGCGGCGGCGGCCGCGGCTCTGAGAAAATCCTCGGGCGAGGAGAGCTCCTCGCGCGGGCCGAAACCGTCGCTGCGCGGCTCGTCATCGCCGGCCAGCGAGCTCCCGGCCGGAACCGAGCCGAACAGATTCTTGGCGGCCTCGGGCGAGGCGGCGTACTCCTCGGGCTCGGAATCCATCTGCTCGAACGTGCTCGCGCCGGCCGGCGGCGCGCGCCACGACGGCGCGGACGGCGGCGGCGGGGCGGCCGGCGACCACTCGGTTTCGGCAGCGGCAACAGGGGACGGCGGCGATGACCAGTCGGTTTCGGCGGCGGCGGGGGCGGGCGCGTCCCATTCGCTGCTCGTGGCGGCGGGCGCAGGGGGTGCCCAGTCGGGCGTCGATGGAGCAGGAGGCGGCGCGCCCCAGGATTCCTCAGCGGCAGCCGCTTGCGCGGGGGGCGGCGTGGACCAGTCGGGCCCGCTGCTCAACGTGCCCCAGTCGGCTGCGGCCGGTTCGGCGAGCACCGGCGGGGCGGGTGTCTTGATCTGTTCCCAGTCGGCCGCGGGGGCTTCGGCCTTCCACTCTTCGACGGCATTGCTGGCTGGCGGCGGCGGAGAGGACCAGGCATCGTCCGCTGCGGCCACGGGCCCGGCCGGCGCTGCGGGCGGCGGCATGTCCCAGGCCGGCGCTGGCGTGAGCGGCGGTGGGACGGCGGCAACGGCGGTGACCTGGGCCCACGAGGCGGTCGAAGCAGGTGGCGCGACCGGAGCCTCTTTCCAGGCGTCGGGAGCGGGAGGCTGCGCCGGCGATGGAACCGGCATGCTCCAGGGTGTGGGCGCGTCGGCGGCGGGCGGCGGTGCGCTCCTATCCGCGGCGTCTCCGGCGCGCAGATCGACGACACTGCCGGCGGGTTGAGAGGGCGGCGGCGGCGCCTCGAAAGCAGGCACCGGCGTAGTCGGAGTCACATCCGACTGGAACGCGGGAGCGACAGGCGCGGACGCAACCTCGGGCTGGAAGGCGGGAGCGGCGGTCGCGGGCGTGATGTCGGACTGGAACGC
>VBLM01000288.1:0-3264 GCA_005879095.1 Deltaproteobacteria bacterium | reverse complement strand
GGCGGCGTGACGTCCGCCTGCGGTGGAGGCGCGCTGGGCGGCTCGGAGAAGGTGATGATGACCGAGGGCGGCGACGACTGCAGCGGATCTTCGCTCGCGCCCCAGGCATCGGGCGCCTCGACTTCGGCGACCGGCGCCGTGACCGGCTCGGCGATCGCCGGCCGCGGCGGAGGAAGCGGCTGCGGCAGTCCCTCGAGCAGCAGCCGCTTCGGCTCCGGAATCCCCAGCGCGCGGATCGGACCGCGCAGCCCGTCCGACCAGTCGCCCGCGAGCGGATCGACAGGCGGCGGCGCGTTCCCCTCTACGGGGAAGGGCGTTGTGGGCCGTTGCTCCTGGGCGTCGGACATAGCTGCGGGCTCCGCGAAGATTCGCGCAGAATAGCAGACAGCGGGGGGCAATTCCGCGTGGTCCTGAGACAAAATCGGCTGAGGGGAATTTACCTACATCGGTCCGGCCGTTATAAGGACACGACCATGGCCAGCCTCGTCCACATCGGCGCGCGCCGCAAAGCGCAGGCCCCGGCGCGCCCCGGGCCCGAGGCGTACCTGCCGGTCTCGCTCGAGGAGGCGAAAGCGCGCGGCTGGCAGCAACTCGACGTCGTCCTGATCAATGGAGACGCGTACGTCGATCATCCCACTTTCGGCGTGCCGCTGATCGGCCGCCTGCTCGCTGCCCGAGGGTACAAGGTTGGGATCGTTTCCCAGCCCCGTTGGGACGACGCCAGCGGTCTGGAAGACTTTCTCGCCTGCGGGCGGCCGCGGCTCTTCTTCGGCATTTCCAGCGGCAACATGGATTCGATGGTCAACCACTACACCGCGGGCAAGAAACGGCGGTCGAGCGATGCGTACACGCCGGACGCGGCGCCGGGAAAGCGGCCCGACTACGCCACGGCGATTTACGCTCGCAAGCTCAAGCGGCTCTTTCCCGACGTCCCGATCGTGATCGGCGGCGTCGAAGCCTCGCTGCGGCGCCTTGCGCACTACGATTACTGGAGCGATCGCGTCCGCCATTCGATCCTGATCGACTGTCCGGCCGATATCCTCGTCTACGGCATGAGGCGAGGACATCTGCGGAATCACCGATGTCCGCGGCACCGCGGTGCGCTATCGCGACGATTCCGAAGAAAGCTGGCGATACCTGGCCGGCGAGCGCGATCGCGACGAGGTGCGGCTGCCGTCGTACGAGGAGATCACCGCCGACAAGAAGACGTACGCGGAGTTTTCGCGGCTCTACCACCTCGAGCACAACCCGGACAACGCGCGCATCCTGATCCAGAAGCACGGGCGCGATCTGGTCTACGTCAACCCGCCCGCGCCGCCGCCCGAGACGGAGCTGATCGACGCGGAGTACGAGCTTCCCTTCACGCGCCTGCCGCATCCGATGTACGGCGAGGCGAAGATTCCCGCGTGGGAGCAGATTCGATTTTCGGTGACGATCATGCGCGGCTGCGCGGCCGGGTGCAGCTTCTGCTGCATCACCGAGCACCAGGGACGCGACGTCGTCTCGCGCAGCGAAGCGTCGGTGTTGCGCGAGATCGAGGGCCTCGAGAACCTGCCCGGCTGGACCGGCGTCGTCAGCGACATCGGCGGCGCGCTTCCTGCGTCTATCCGACCGTCTGCGAGAAGTTCGGCACCGACCACGGGCCGCTCGTGCAGTTGATGCAGAAGGCGCGCTCGTTGCCCGGCGTCAAGAAGGCGTTCGTCGCGTCCGGCGTGAGGTACGACCTCGCGTTCGCCGACGAGAAGCATGGCGACGAGTACATCCGCGAGCTGGTGGCGAACCACGTCGGCGGCCATCTCAAGATCGCTCCCGAGCACATCTCGCCCGGCGTGGTGCGGACGATGAAGAAGCCGGGCAAGGAGATGTTCGTCCGCTTCAAGGAGCTGTTCGAGAAGTACAGCGCCGACTCCGGCAAGGAGCAGTACCTGATTCCGTATTTCATCTCGGGCCATCCCGGCTGCGAGGTGAAAGACATGGTCGAGCTGTCGGATTACCTGGCCGAGAACGGCTGGCGGCCGCAACAAGTCCAGGACTTCACGCCGACACCGATGACGCTCGCGACCGACATGTACTACTCGGGGTTCCACCCGAATACCGGCAAGCCGATTCACGTGCCGCGCGGCGCTGACGAAAAAGCGATGCAGCGGGCGCTGTTGCAGCCGCACCTGCCGCCGTATCGCGAGCTGGCGCGGAAGGCACGGCAGATGGCGGCAGCGCCGCCACCGCCGCGGCGGAAGGTGCCGCGCGCTGGACGGGTGCGACCGAGCGATGCTTTTGAAAACTAAAGCGTTCTAGGCACCCAGGTCTTGTTCTGGTTCTTCTTCTTGTTTGAGCTCTTGCCCCAGTTCGAGTTCTAGAACTTTGGACACGAGCACAAACAAGAACCAGAACAAGAACTAGACCAGGGTGCCTAGAACGCCTTAGCGGCGGTTCCCCTGGCGGCGCTTGGCCTTCGGGCTCCCGCCCTTCTTCGCGCGTGCGGCAGTCCGCGCCTTCCCCTTCGCGCGAATCTCCGTCCGATTGCGAGCCCGCCCGGTCGGCCCCATCTGCCGCCGCTTCCGCTCCATCGGATTCCGCAGTTGCCCGGCATTCTTCGCCTTACGGCCGGTGCGGTCCTTCTTGCGCGTCTCGTCGCGGCCTCGCCGCTCGGCTACGCTCTTGCGCCCGCGCTGCCGTTTCTTCGGCGGCAGCTTCGGAACCGGAACCCCGCGCTGTCCTTCCTGCGGTCCGGGCGAAATGTCGTCCGCCTGCTGGTAAACGCCTTGGGTAGTGAACTGTGGGTCGCCGTTGATTTCCTGCATGCGGCGAACCTACGCATTCCGCTTCGACGGCGGAAAGCGCTCCTCGAGCTCCTCGATGGTCCGCGGCCAGTCGTCGTGCAGCAGCCGCGCCAGCGAGCGGTCCGAGAGAAGCTTGCCGCCGGTCTGGCAGCGCGGGCAGTAGTTGGTTTCGTTGTCGGCGTACGCGATCCGCTGCACCGCGGTCCCGCACACCGGGCACGGCTGCTTGTACTTTCCGTGGACCGCCATCTCCGGACGGAACGCCGTCACTTTCTCGGGAAACTTGGTTCGCGCATCGTCCCGCAGCCGATCGGTCCACTCGATCAGCACCGCCCGTGTCGCCTCGAAGAGCCGCTGCGACTCCGAGCTCGACAGCTTCTGCGTCAGCATCGCCGGCGACAGCTTCGCGCGGTGAAGGATCTCGTCCGAGTAGGCATTCCCGATCCCCGAAAAGAGCCGCGGATCGGTGAGCGCCCGCTTGAGC
>VBLM01000285.1 GCA_005879095.1 Deltaproteobacteria bacterium | reverse complement strand
CCCGGGGCAGGTCGCGTTGCAGCAGACGCCGTCGGCGCAGATGCCGCTGCCGCACTCGCCCGCGCCGCCGCAGGTCGTGCCGAGCGTCTTCAAGAAGCCGGCGACGACGGAGTGCGGCGCCTGGACGTTGGAGATCGTGTAGCTCGCTCCGACCACGCTGCCGAGCACGTCCGCGCCGTTGTCCGTCAACGAGGTGAGCGAGTAGCCGGCCGCCGGCGAAATGGTGCAGCTGCTCGATTGACCCTGAATGACCGGCGTGCTGCAGACGATCGTGCCGTTCCCGCCGGAGCTGGCGGTGATCGTCCAGGTCGGCAGGCTGAACTTCGCCGTTGCGCTCGAGGCTGCGACCGGCGTGAAGGTGCATTGCGGATTCGTCGAACCCGAGCAGGGGCCCGCCGTCCAGCCGGCGAAGAGTTCGCCGGAATCCGGCACCGCCGTCAGCGTGATCGGCGAGCCGGTCGCGAATTGCGCGGTCTGCGTCGTGCAGGCGGTGCCGCACGAAAGCCCCGCCGGCGCGCTCGAGACCAGCCCGGTGCCGTTGCTCGCCGCATCCTTGTTGATGGTGACGTTGACCAGCACGCCGAACTGGTCGGTGTCGCCGACGATGTTGTTGCTCGACTCGGGATCGCCATACCCGTTCGGCAAGCCCGAGGTCGTCACCGAGATGGTGTTGTTGATGTAGCTGCCGCTCGCCGGCGCCGACGCCGTGGCGTGAACGGTGTAGGTCGCGGTGCCGCCGCTGACGAGCTGTGCCGTGCTGTTGATCAGTCCGCTGCCGCTCGCCGCGCCGCAGGCGCTGCCGGCCGAGGCCGCGCAGGTCCAGGTGATCAAAGTCAGCCCGCCGGTCGAGTTCGTCTCCACCACCGGCACCGAGGCGACCGTGCCGTTCTTTTTCGTCGGCGTGGCCGGGCCGTTGTTCCTGACCACGATGGTGTACGTCAGCGACTGGGCGGCGGTGACGGCGGTGAGCCCGTCGTCGATGGAGACCGAGTAGTCGGCATACGAGATCGCCGCCGAATCGGTCAGATACGTGGTCGCCGGCATGCCGAGCAGGAAGGCCTGCTGATCGCTCTTCACGCCGTACGAGCCGTTGCCCATGTCGGCCGGCAGCGTGAGACCGTTGTTCGCCTTCCAGACGATGGAAAAGCTCGACGCCGAAAACGAGCTCATCGACGCAATCGTGCAGCTGATGGTGCCGGTCGATCCCGGAGCCGGAATGCCGGTGCAGGTCATCCCGGCCGGCGGCGTGAACGACCCGAACGTCGCGTTGTTCGGCGTCGGCAGCGTCAGGACCACATTGGTCTGCGTGCTCGCCGCGGCGTTGTTGACCGTGTAGGCCGCGGTGACGTTGGTGCCTTCGTTGGCGAACTGCGGCTGCCGCGCCACGATCGAAACGCCGGGCAGGAACGCGCCGAACGCGTCGACGTACGCCTCGCCCCAGTGGCCGCCCAGGCTGCACCCGGCCGCGATCACCTGCGCTTGCACGTCGTCGCCGACGTTGATCAAGCCCGGCGCGGCGACGTCGATGGCCTGCCACGCGAGGTACTCGATGCTGCCGCCCGCGTCGCTCTGCCACGGCACGCCCGCCTGACTCACGTAGTTGAACCGGTTGAACAGCTCCTCGCCGGTGGTGAGGTTCTTGACGTGCAGAAAGTAGTACGGCTGCTGTGTCGTGGTGTGGTTCGGGTT
Organism: Deltaproteobacteria bacterium; assembly: GCA_005879095.1. Lineage (GTDB taxonomy): Bacteria > Myxococcota > Myxococcia > Myxococcales > 40CM-4-68-19 > 40CM-4-68-19. Next base: position 2,773 of record VBLM01000285.1, on the reverse strand, counting down.
CTGCAGCACCGGCGCAACCACGAATCGGACGTGCGCGAGGCCATCCATCGGGTCGACGTCGGTGGTCGCCACCACCATGTCCTGCTTGATCGAGTTGACGTTCCTGTTGGCGCCGTACGGATAGGTGCCGTTGAGCTGCGAGACGTCGTGCTGTCCGTTCACCACCGCCGAATACGAGCCGTAGATCGGCCAGCGCAGCGTCGTCGAAGCCGAGAGCCCGTTGGGCAGCTGCGAGAGACCGGTAGCCGGGCCGGCCGCCGAGGAGTTGGCCACGCCGCCGGTGGCGAGGGCCAGATCGGCGACGGTCTGCGGCGGCACTGTCGTTCCATTGACGGTCGGATACGTTACGCCGTTGTTGAGGAACGACTCGGCCGTCCAGCTGCCGAGATCGCCGCCTTCGAACCCGCCGTTGTTGAAGAGGGCAACCGGCCCGCTGCCCGCGCGGCGTTCTGCGAAAGGCGAAGCTGGAGCGGCATGCTCCTCCTTGTAGGCAAGAGCGCACACGAGCACCGCGCAGACCAGATACCGCCTCATCGAGTCCCCTCGGAGAACGTGCCTCCAAGGGCTCGATAACACGTCTGGTAGTAAACTTTCTAGTAATTATCCTGTGTTTTCATGGGCTTATGTGAGTGTAGCGGGTCCGGGCGGGGTCGGGCAGGGCGGGGCGGGGCGGTTGCACCACCCGGACTCACTCGCGGACGAGATCGAGCGTGCGCTGCGGGTTGGTCAACGTGATGTGGTTCGAGTCGGGCTGGGCAAAATAAAAAGCCTCAGTCGTTCCACCGTCGTAGGTGAAGGTCAGGTTCGGACAGAAGCCAGGGGCGATGCACGTGTTGTCGCCTGGTGTTCCCGACACCGTGAAGCGGGTGTCGCTGCCGGCCTCGCGATGCTGGACGCCGCTGCCGTTGATGCTGGTCTTGCCGCCATCCAGCGTGCACTCGACGTAGGTACCCGCTGGGAGCCCGACCGGCTGCCGCCACTTGCCGGCCCATTCGACCGACGGGCCGCCGCAGCTGACTGCGAGGGCAAGAAGAATGAATCGCATCCGCGCTGCCACTGTTATAAGGACCGGCCCCGATGGAAACTGGCAAGACCCTCTATCTATTGTCGCTCGGCTGCCCGAAGAACCGGGTGGACAGCGAGATCATGCTCGGCAGCCTGCTCGACGACGGCTACACGGTCGTCGAAGAGCCGGAAAAAGCCGAGGTCATCCTGATCAATTCCTGCGCCTTCATCGGTGAGGCCAAGCAGGAATCGATCGACGCCATCCTCGAGCACGCGCAGTTGAAGGAGACCGGCCGCTGCAAGGCGCTGGATGTCGCCGGCTGCCTCACGCAGCGTTACGCGGACGTGCTGCAGCAGGAGATGCCGGAGGTCGACTACTTCGTCGGCACCAGCGCTTATCCGCGCATCGCACAGATTCTCAAGGGCGAACGCGATCGGGCGGTGATACCCGACCCCGACTACATCGCGGATTCCAAAACGCCGCGGCGCAACTCGATGCCGCGCTGGACCGCCTACGTGAAGATCGCCGAGGGCTGCGACAACAAGTGCACCTTCTGCATCATCCCGACGCTGCGCGGCCTGCAGCGGAGCCGGCCGATCGACGACATCGTGATCGAAGGACCTGACCGCGTACGGCCACGACCTGCCCGGAAAGCCGAAGCTGCACGAGCTTTTGCAAGCCCTGCAGGGCGTCCCGGCCCGCTGGATCCGCTTGCACTACGCTTATCCGCGCGATTTTCCGGACGATTTGATCGAGGCGCTGGCAGGCCAGCCGAATTTGGCCCGCTATCTCGACATGCCGCTGCAGCACATCGCCGACCCGGTCCTGCGCCGGATGAAGCGCGGCCGCGACTCGGCCTGGGTGCGAAAGCTGGTCCGCAAGCTGCGCGACCGCATCCCGCACCTGACTTTCCGCACCAGCTTCATCGTCGGCTTCCCGGGCGAGACCGAGGCCCAGTTCGAAGAGCTGTGCGAGTTCGTCGAGGAAATGCGCTTCGACAAGGTGGGCGTCTTCCAGTTCTCCCGCGAGGAAGGCACGGAAAGCTACCAGCTCGACGGCCAGCTCCCGCAGCGGGTGAAGCCGCCCGGCAGAAGAAGCTGCTCGGTATCCAAAGGCGCATCTCGAAGGAGCACCAGCAGAAGCTCGTCGGCCGGACGCTGGAGGTGCTGGTCGAGGGCGTCTCTGACGAGACCGACCTCCTCCTCGAAGGCCGGGTCGAGATCGAGCAGGCCGGCGACTACGACCTGGTGGGCGGCATCGTCGGAGCTGACGGCCCGGCGCAGCAGATCGGCGCGCTCGCGCCCGCCATGCCCAGGCCGCGCTTTCCCATCCTCTCACACTGACTTGGCAAGCTGACCTTCGGCGATCCAGCCGGCCAGCGCCGCCACCAGAACCCCGCCGACGTGGAAGACCCAGAGATGCGCGGGCAGGCCGTGCGCCGAGCAGCCCAGGTGCAGGGTAGCCTGTCCCGCGAGAGCGCCCGCGGCGGCCGCCTGAGCGAGCGCACCGGGCTGGACGTTTCCGCGGCGGGCCAGCCAGGCGGCTGCGGCGAGCGGCATCGCGGCGGAAATCATTTCGATGGTGTAGCATTCGGCGCCGAGCTTGGCCGCGAGCGCGCTGGGGAATCCGGGGACGCCACCGGCGGCGAAGGCGAATCCAGCCGACAAAGCGAGCGTCACCAGCGCACCGGTCTTCAAGGCGCCGGCAGTCGCGGCCAGCGCCGTCGCCAGCGCGAGCACGACAAGCGCGGCCGCCCACGCCTCCGGG
>VBLM01000286.1 GCA_005879095.1 Deltaproteobacteria bacterium | reverse complement strand
CGGCCACGTTGGACTGTTTGGCGGTGTCGGACACGATACTTACGTGGACGAGGGCCCGAGCCTCGCCGCAGGAGTACGGTTCTTCAGCGGCCAGGGTGAGGGAGCGCTGCTCTCGTTGAACTTCGCGTACCTTCAGAAGCACATCGAAGTCACACCCGGGTACCCCTACGAATATGCCGATCTCGAAGACGTGTACCTCGGCGCTACTTTCGGTTGGCGCTGGCGAGCAGACGTAATGTTCGGAGAGGTGGGCCTCGGCCCTGCGTGGCTGCGCGCGCGAAGCCGCAACGCTCCTCCGGTCACCCCGTCGCCGCTACCCTCCGGATGTTCGGGAGGATGGCCATACTCCTGCGACAATCGGCACGTCCTTCTCGACCTGACGGCCGCGATCGGGCTTCAGTTTTAGCGGCAGTCGCGCTTTTCCAATTCCGCGATGCGCGCCTTGAGCTGGGCGATCTGCTGCGCCTGGGTTTCGTACGCGTCGCGGTAGTGGCGGGTGCGGGACTGTTCGTCGCGCAGCGCCGCGTCGCCGTGGCTGCAAGCCGCGGCGAGCAAGAAGGCAAACAAGGCGATCTTCATTCGACGCGCCTCAGGTGCTCGAGCATCTCGGGCGGCGGCAGGAAGCCGACGATCCGGCCCGGACCGTCCTGCGGCACGGTGCACTGCGGCTCCGGATCCTTGCACGCGACCATCAGCACCGTGGGCAGGCCCGGCACCGCGTACTTTTTCTCGATGCGCTCGATCTCCTCGGTCTCGTCGGTCGCGTCAATCTTCAACGGCACGAACTTCGCCGACACTTCTTGCGCGACCGTCGGGTCCGACCAGGTATGCACGTCGAGCTCCTTGCAGGCCGCGCACCAGTCGGCGCCGAAATCGATGAGCAACGGCCTTCCGGTCGCGCGCGACTGGTTCACCGCGATCGTCTCGTCGTGCAGCCAGGCGATGTCGGCCGGCCTGGTCGAATGGGGCGAGCCCACCCAGCCGAATTCGAGTCCGATGCCGGCCACCAGCAGCACCAAAGCGCCTGCTTTCAGGAGCTTTTCGCGCCGATCGCCGTGAAACGAAAGACTCAGCGCGCCGGCCAGGACGCCGGCAAAGGCGAGCGCGCCCGCGAAGATTGCGACCTCGCGCGCGCTCACCGGCAACTCGTGCGGCTTCGGCAGGTACGGCAGCACCAGCCCGACCGCCGCGGCGACCAGCGCGACGCCGAGGACGCTCTTCACCGTCTCCATCCACGCGCCGGATCGCGGCAATCGAAGCGAAGTTGCACCAAGTATAAAAAATAGCAAACCCATGCCGAGCGCGTACGTGAACAGCATCCAGAAGCCGAGCACCGCGGACCGTTTGGTGGCGACGAACGCGAGCACGCCCGCCAGCACCGGTCCGCTGCAGGGCGCCGCGATGAGACCTGCGACGAGACCCATGCCCAAGGCATGTCCGTACCCGGTGCCTTTCACGCCGGCGAGCTTCGCCTGCAGCCCGGCCGGCAGCGCGATGTCGAACGCGCCGAACATCGAGGCCGCAAGCGCGACCAGAAAGACCGCGAGCACCGTGATCACCACCGGCGACGAAAGCGCCGACCCGAAGGCCTTGCCGGAGAGCGCCGCGAAGAGGCCGAGCGCCGAGTACGTCAGCGCAATCCCGCCGACGTAGGTGGCCGACAGCCCGATCGAGCGCGCTCGATGCTCCGGCTGCCGGGCGCCGAAGACGCTCACGGTGATCGGGATCAGCGGGTACACGCACGGCGTAAGGCTGGTCAGCACGCCGGCGAGAAAGAGGATGGCGAACGTCCCCAGGCCGACCGCTCCGCCCAAGCCGAGCCTGGCCGACAGGTCCGTGTTGACGCCATGCGTCAAAAGACCGGGCAAGAAGGGAAGCGCCAAGCCGACTGCCAAAGCGAGCGTAAAGCGGGAAACGAGCCGGCTAGACATACGCCTCCATGTTAACGCGCCTTGACCTTTCGTGAGGCGGATTATAATAGACCAATCTAGTCCACATTAGGATCCTCATGACTCCGAAGCTTCCGATCTACATGGACAACAACGCCACCACCCCCCTCGATCCGAGGGTGCTGGAAGCGATGATGCCGTACCTCACCACCGAGTTCGGCAACGCCGCCTCGCGCAGCCATCCGTTCGGGTGGAAAGCCGAGGAAGCAGTGGACCAGGCGCGCGAGCAGATCGCGGCGCTGATCGGCGGCAGCGAGAAGGAGATCGTCTTCACTTCCGGCGCGACCGAGAGCATCAACCTCGCGCTGAAGGGCGCCGCCGAGTTCTACCAGGAGAAGGGCAACCACCTCATCACCGTCCGCACCGAGCACAAGGCGACGCTCGACACCATGAAGCGGCTCGAGCGCCAGGGCTTCGAGGTCACCTACCTCTCGACGGACAAGTACGGCCGCATTTCCGGCCAGCAGCTTCGCGAGGCGATCACCGACAAGACGATCCTGGTGAGCGTCATGCTCGCCAACAACGAGATCGGAACCGTCCAGCCCATCGGCGAGCTGGGCGAGGTCTGCCGA
>VBLM01000280.1 GCA_005879095.1 Deltaproteobacteria bacterium | reverse complement strand
GCCGCGCTGCTCGAGCTGGGACTGTTGCATCGCGCGCTCGGTTCGACCGCGGTGCGGCCCTGCGCCGAGCGGGTCAAGAAGTGTCACCACGCCATCGTCTGCACCGCCTGAGGCAGCGCCCGCGAGTTCCACTCCGTTGCGCTGGAAAAAGCGCTCGGCGACGTGCGCCGAAGCACCCGCTACCGCGTCCTCGGCCATCTGCTCGAGCTGCGCGGCCTCTGCGAGAGCTGCCGATGATCCGCGCCGCGCTGCTCGCTGCATTTTCCGCGCTTCTCGGCGGTGGCATCGCGCTGGTCGCGCGCAAGCGGCCGGCGATCCTCGAGCGCACGCGCACGTTCGCCTTCGCGGCCGCGGCGGGAGTCGTCGCCTTCCATCTGTTGCCCGAAGTGCTGCCCTCGCAGGGGTTGGCCGCGCTCTTGTGGATGGCGGCCGGCTTCGCGCTGCCGTGGGCATTGGAGGCGGGCGCGCGCGCCTTCGGTCCGGGGCTCCTGCACGGACGCGGATTCACCGGGCTGCGCGTGGCGGCCGAAGTCGGGTTTGCCGCGCTCGTCTTCCACTCGGTCGCGGAAGGCCTCGCGCTGGTGGCGGCGCTGGCGCAGCCGCAAGGTCAGCTCGATCTGGAGATCGCGCTGGTCGCCCATCACGCGCCGCTCACCGCCGCGGTCGTGCTGCCGTTCCTGGAGTTGCGCGGGCCGCGAACGGTGGCGTTCCGCGCGGCGGCGGTGGGTGCGTCCGGCGTGGCCGGCGTGTTCTTCAGCCGCGTCGTGCCCGGCTTCGGCGAAGGCGCGTTCCTCGAGATCGCGACGGCGGTCACGGCTGGAGCGCTCCTGCACGTGATCTCGGACGAGATCCGCGCGCAGCGATTCGGTTCCACCTGGGAGCGCGCGGCCGACCTCGGCGCTTGCGGGGCGGGCCTTCTCGTCGCCGGCTTGTCCGCCGTGCTGCACGTCCGGCAGCAACAGGCGGCGGGCCCGCTGCTGGAGTTTCTGCGCGTGTTCGGCGGCATCGCCATCCTGTCGGCGCCGGCCGTGCTGTTTGGCGTGATCGCCTGCGCGCTGCTCGCGGTGCGGACGCGCTTCTTCCGTTGGGACGCATTCCTCCTCGCGCTGGTCCTGCTCGGTCCGCTCTTTGCCGTCGCGCTCGGCGCATTGACCGTGCTCTTCGCGCTGCCGCTCGCGCAACATTTCACTCAGCGTGAACCCGGCCAGGGCGTGCTTCAGGAGTTGGTCGACGCCATCCGGCACCGAGCGCCCCCCCTGCTGGCGCTGCTCTTCGTCGCGGCCGGGCTCGAAGTCAGCACGCCTGAACTTCCCGCGCACACCGTGCCGATGCTGGCGATGGCGGTTGGGCTGCTGCTTTGCGCTCGGCTCGACGAGGCCGGAGCGGTCGCAGTCGCTGCGGTGCTGCTGCACAAGGGATTCAATCCGGTCGTGGCCGTCGCGATGCTCTCGATCGGTCCCTTCACGCGTCGCCCGCTGATGCGCGCGATGAGGGAAAAGAACCGTTTCCTCTGGTTGGGCGTGGTCGCCGTGGTGTGGCTGTTCGCGTGGAAGGGAGGCCTGGTGGCGCGCGCGGCTCCGGTCGCTCGCGCGGTGCTGGCGGGCTTGCGCGATCCCGTGTCGGCGCAAGCCGCGTCCTCGCCCCTCGGCGCCGCATCGGCAGCGGTGCTGATCGCGCTGGCGCTGGCCACGCTATGGACGGCCGGCGTACGCGGCTGGTTCGCGCCGCTCCGCCACGGCCCGCGCACCGCGTGATCAAGACGGTTATCATTCCGTTCCATGCGAAGGGTGCTGACGGTCCTGTTGCTTTCGCTCGCTGCGCAGGCGGCTGAGCAGTCGCTGAGCCTCAAAATCGAGGGCTGGCACAGCAAGGGCGACGTCTACAAGACCGAGCAGGCGGTGCAGCAGGTGAAGGGCGTCCGCACCGTCTCTTCGGATTTGACGAAGAAGGAGATGAGGGTCGTCTTCGACGACGCGACCGCATCCGCGGCCGCGATCCAGAAAGCGATCAGCGGCGCCGGCTACCTCAGCCACCGATGACGCGCACGCCGGTCGCGCCGCCGACGACCACGATCGGTTTCAGGTCGAGGAAGAGGCCGTGATCGACCACGCCGGAGATCGCCTTCAGCGCGCGATCGAGCAGGTGCAGATCGGCGCTCGGCGGCAGCGGCGCGTCGACCAGGACGCCGCCGTTGTCCGACAGCGGACCGTCGCGGCGCTGCGCTCCCGGCAGTAGCTTGGCGACGAGCGCCAGGGTCGTCCGCCAGCCGAACGCGACGACCTCGATCGGCACGCCGCGCGTGACGCCGAGGACGCGAGCGCCACCAGCTTCTCGCGGACGTGCGCGCCGCCGCCGCCTTTGAGGAGTTGCAAGGCGGGATCGACCTCGTCGGCGCCGTCGATCACCAGGTCGAGCTGCGGCGAGTCCTCCAGCGTCGTCAGCTGCAAGCCGAGCTTGCGGCAGGTTTCCGCGGTGCGATCGGACGTCGGCACGCCGCGCACCGCTGTGTGCCGCCGCGCCAGCGCCTCCAGCGCCGCGGTCGCCGCCCGGCCGGTGCCGTAACCGATCGTCATCCCGGGTTGGACGAGCTCGGCCGCTTTTTCCCCAGCCGCTCTTCGCTGCGCGTCGGAATCCAAACGTTCCTCACAATCCGGCGAACTTGAATCCGAATCGCGCCAGTCCGCCCACGGCCAGCATGACCGCCGGATTGATCTCGAAACGGCTCAGCGTCAGCGCGACCGCGACCGCGATGGCGATCTCTCCCTGTCCGTTGAGCGTGTCGCCGAGCGAGAGCATCGCCGCCGCCATCAGACCGAGCACCGCAGGAGTCAGCCCGCGCAACGCCGCGCGCACCGGCCGCCGCGAGCGGAGGCGGTCGAGCCAGGTGCCGGCGAAGGCAACCAGCGCGAACGGGGCCGAGAAGATTCCGATCGTCGCCACCACTGCGCCCAGCCAGCCGTGCTGCAGGTAACCGATGAAGGTCGCGAGCAGGAGCACCGGCCCGGGCGTCAGCTTGCCGATCGCCACCGCGTCGGCGAACTGTCGATCGGTCAGCCAACCCTGCCGCGCCACCACCTGCTTCAAGTGCGGCACGATGGCGAACCCGCCGCCGTACGCGCCCAGGCCGGTGCGGAAGAACGAGAGCCCGATGCGCAGCAGCTCGCGATCGAGCCCGGTCTCATGGATGACGAGCCCGAGCATCACCGCCACCACCGTCCAGGTCGCGATGCGCACCTCGGCAGGCGGCTTTTCCTTTTCCTTCTCGCTCTCCTTCTCCTTCTCCTTCTCGTTCTCCTTCTCCGTCGCCAGCGTGGCGCCTTCTTCCGGCAACACGACCGGTGGCTCTTTCACCGCTGGCCGCGGCACGCGCCTGCGCTCGATGGCGAAGAGCCGGGCGCGCTTGGTGCCGAGGTCGATCGCCAGACCGACGCCGATGCTGAGCAGCGCGATCTCGCCCGGCGCGGCATCACCGACGACCGAAAAGAGCAGCGCCGCCGCCGCCAGGCCCATCTGCCACAGCCGCGCCACCGCCGACTTCGCCATCTTCAACGTGATCGCGCCGATGATTCCGACCACCGCGGCGTTGAATCCGCCGAGCAATGTCTCTGCGTTCGGGCTCGTTCCGTAGTGAACGTAGAGAAACGCGAGCGCCATCACCGCGATCCACCCCGGCAGCACGAAGCCGACGTACCCGAGCACGGCGCCGTTGAGGCCGCCGAAGCGCAGGCCGATGTACGCCAGCGCGTTCGCCGCCGCTCCCCCCGGCAGCATCTGCGAGACGGTGACGGTGTTGGTGAATTCGCGCTCGGTCAGCCACCGCCGCCGGTTGACGACCAGCGAATGGATGTTGGCCAGCACGGAGAGGCCGCCGCCGAACCCGACCACGCCGAGGAAGAGCGAAGCGCGGAAATACTCGGAGAGGCCGGGACGGCTGCGCTGCGGAGCGAGGATCGCCTGCGCCGGCGCGGAGATGGCATGGCCGTCCATGTCCTTCCAGTATAGAAGGTTCCGCCGATGGCGCAGTTCCTCAAAGGCATGAAGGTCCTCCATCGCGCACAAAGCGCCTGGGGCGTCGGGCACGTGCTGGCGGTGAGCGAGGACCCGCCGCGGCTCTCGGCGCAGTTTCCCGGGCGGCCGGGCGGGCCGGTGATGCTTTCGTCGCGCGATCCGGCGCTGGCTCGCTATCGCTTCGCGCCGCAGACGCCCGCGCTGCTGGCCGACGGATCGATCGTGCGCGTGCTGCGATCGCTGCCCGGCCCGGCCAACGATCTCTACCGCTACACCGTCGAGACGGAGGGCAAGAAGCCGTCCATCCGCAGCGAGGCCGACCTGCGCGCGCCCACGCCGCGCGAGGGACCGGCCGAGCAGCTGGCGTCGGGCCGCTGGGGCGCGCCGGAGGATTTTCAGCTTCGATCGGAAGCGGTGCGGCTCGATCTCGAGCGGCGGGCCGACGCGCTCGGCGCGCTCTTCGCTTCGCGCGTCTACGTCAAGCCTCATCAAGTATCCGTCGCCCACCAGGTGCTCTCCGCGCCGCAGCCGCGCTTCGTGCTCGCCGACGAGGTCGGGCTCGGCAAGACGATCGAGGCCGGTCTGGTTTTGTCCGCGCTGCTGCACGCCGGCCTGGTCAAGCGCTGCCTCGTGGTCGCGCCCTCGCATCTCACCGTGCAATGGCTGGCCGAGCTGTTCCACAAGTTCAACCTGCTCTTCACGCTGATGGATCCCGATCGCGCGAAGGACGATCGCGAGGCGGCCGAGGCCGAGGCGCCGGAGGAATCGCCGTGGTCGCGCCATCCGCTGGTGATCACTTCGCTCGAGTGGCTCTCGCGCAGCAAGGAGGAATCGGCGACCGCGGCGGACGCGGGGTGGGATCTGGTGATCATCGACGAGGCCCATCATCTGCGCGGGGCTCGTGCGTATGAGGTGGCCAGGGCCCTGGCGCGGAAGACGTGGGGCCTCTTACTCCTGACGGCGACGCCGCTGCAGCTCGATCCGGCCGAATACCATGCGCTGCTGCGGCTGGTGGATCCGGCGCCGGCGGCGACCGAGCAGGAACTGCGCGCGCGGCTGGCGCGGCAGGGCGACCTCTCCGCCGAAGTGCGCGCCTTGCTCGCAGGAGACGCAGCAGCGCAGGGCCGCATCGCGCGGCTGTTTCCCGACGATCCCGAGCTGAAGACGCTCTCGAAGCAGGCGTTGCTCGCGCACCTCGCCGAAAGTTACGGACTCTCGTCGCGCCTTCTGCGCAATCGGCGCGCGGTCGTCGGTGGTTTCACGCCGCGCAAGCTGACCCGCATCGACGTCGAGCTGACAGCCGCTGAAAAAACGCTGGAGCACGACGTGCGCGCGGCGATGGCGGAAGCGAAATTGCCCTCGGGCGCGGTGCTGGAAAGCCTCTTGCGCCGGTTGGGCAGCTCGCCGGCCGCGCTCGCCGCGGGACTGGCTGCGGCGGAGGATTCGCGGCTGCGCAAGCTGGCGCCGAAAGCGCAGGCGCTGCCTCAGGACTCGAAGCTCGAGGCCTTCCAGCGGCTGCTCGATCAGCTCGGCGCCCACGAGAAAGTCCTCGTCTTCGCCGAGACGCGCGAGACCATCGAGTACCTGCGCGTCGCGCTGGCGAAAAAGCGCATCGAAGCCCTCGCCTACGTCGGCGATCTCACGCCCGCCGAGCGCGACAAGCTGGTGGCGCGCTTCCGCGATCCAGAGGGGCCGCGCGTGCTGCTCTGCACCGAGCTGGGCGGCGAGGGGCGCAATTTCCAGCACTGCCACGTGCTGGTGAACTATGACCTCTCCTGGAGCCCGGCGGCCATCGAGCAGCGCATCGGCCGCATCGATCGCATCGGCCAGTCGCGCGAGGTGCGCATCTACGTCTTCCGGCCGGAAGGCACGCTCGCGGCGCGGGTGCTCGACGTCCTCGACGCGGGCGTGGGCGTCTTCACCGAGCCGGTGGGCGGGCTCGACCCGGTGCTGGAGAGCGTCGAGGTCGATCTGCTCGCGCTGGCGACTCGCGGCTCGGACGCCGGTTGGGAAAAGATGACGCGCGAGCTGGCGGCGCGCGTCTCGACGGCGCGGGCAGAGGTCGCGCGCGCGTACGATCCGTTGCTCG
>VBLM01000043.1 GCA_005879095.1 Deltaproteobacteria bacterium | reverse complement strand
GGAACGCCTCCCCAATGTGAGCCAGTCGAGCGACACGGGTGCTACGCTGAGGAGCGGAGGACTGATGCGACGCCCGAGAGAATCGCCCGATGCAGTCTGCGCTCGCTACGCGAGGAAGAAACCATCGCTTCGTGTCGCGCTCCTCGACTCGGACACGATCTTGGTCGAAGCCACCAGGACTGGCTTTCGGATGCTCGCTCAATTCAGCGCAGCGATGGCAACCTCCTCTGACGCTGGTTTTCAAATCAGCCCGAGGGGACCGGGAAACGTGCTGTTCGCTCGGCGCGCACCGCTTGGTCTCTATTTGCACCGCGCCGAGGAGAGTAAGCCGCGCCCCGGCAGTCGCGTTCGTCCTTCGCGATTGCCTTTTGAAGCAACTCCTCATCGCGTTCGAACTTTTCGGCTGCAGCCGTGGCTTCTGCTTCGCTCCGCTCCTCTATCTTCGATTCCAAAGCGCGCAATGAGTAGAGGATTTTGAGCGCAGCTTTCGATACTACTTCCTGCTGCTCGACGCGATTCAGGGCAGCGTCGGCCACGGTGCGTTGGATTTTCGCGTCGTCTCTGTCGGCAAGCTGCGCTGAGAGCCCAAATAAGAGAGTCGAGACGTCCGTAAGCTGCGCGCCAAGAAGCACCAACAACGTCTCCGCTTTCGCGGCGTGCACGTCCTCTTTCGTCCGCAGCCTCGCTTTCTTTTTCGCAGCCTTCTTTCGAGTGACCATGATGGTCTTGTACCTGAACAATCCTGCAGGTGGAACGGATGGTGAAGGCCGAATGCGCCCACTCGGTCGAGACAACAGCCTGCAAGCGTGACCAGTTCTCGATTGGACAACGCTCGAGGGTGTGTCTCGCAAAACCATCCAAACCCGCTCGTCCGTTCACCACTATTCCCCATTTCCGCACATCGGCGCGGGTCATGGTGTACGTTTAATCAGCGGCTTACATAGTCTTGAGGCATTTCCAAGCGTGCGCCTTCGGCGGCTCGGCCACCTCTCCAAACCGATCAGAGTCTTCTAACCATTGCGGGTCCATCTCCGCTGGTCGGCTTCTAGATCCGGCCCCTTCGGGGCCTCTTACCAGGGGGGGCGACTCGCGTCTCCCCCCTGGACCCCCACGCGTTCTTCGCATTATTTTCGTCGCGAGCGGAAGAACTCCTTCAGCAGATCGCCGCATTCCTGCGCCAGGATGCCGGGCGTGATTTCGACGCGGTGGTTCATTCACGAGGGCGCCGGCGCACATCGGGCAGGGTTCGAGTGTGGCGTAGATCGTCGCGCCGGTCAGGCGCCAGCGGCCCAGCGAGCGGGCAGCTTCCTGCAACGCGTGGATCTCGGCATGCGCGGTCGGATCGTTCAGCCGTTCGCGCGCGTTGCGGCCGCGGCCGACCACGCGGCCGTCGAAGACGACGACCGCGCCGATGGGCACCTCGCCCTCGTCCGCTGCCCGCCGCGCTTCGGCGAGCGCTTCCGCCATCCAGGATTCGTCCATGATTTCAAAGAACATCGAATGGGCGCGGGGGTGTAGCACGCGCGAGAGAGCGGATCAACGGGCGAGCACTTCGCGCAGTACGGCGAGCAGTTGTTCGAGGTCGAACGGCTTTCGCACCACCCGCGCTACTCCGGGCAGGTCGGCGACCTTGGCGTGCACGGTGACGGCGATGACCGGGATGGCGCGGATGCGCGGGTCTTCCTTCTGGATCTCGAGGAACTCGAATCCGGTCATCACCGGCATGGTCATGTCGAGCAGGATCGCAAGCGGCAACGGGTTGCGCATCAGCTGCTGCAGGGCGTGCAGGCCGTTGCGGGCCTCGACCACTTCGAACCCTTCCGCCTGCAGGACCGCGCCGAGCGTGGCGCGGATGTCCTCGTCGTCGTCGACCAGCAGTACGCGGCCCAGGCTCACGGCGGGAACCTACCTCGTTTTCGTCCGTCCTTGGTCGGCCAGCGAGACTCCGCCCTCGTCCGGCGCGACGCTGAGCGCGCCCTCGTCCGACGATTCGGTCACCGACAGCCGGCCTTCGTCGACCGCGCCAAGCCGGCTTTGGATGCGGCGGACGGCGAGGCGCGCGGCATCCTGGACGTCCTCGAACGGGTCCTGACCTGCCAGTTGCAAGAGAGGCTCGACGGTCTCGACCGTCCCGATCTGGCCGAGTGACCACGCCGCGGCCCGGCGCACCTCGCGGGAATCGCGGCGGACGAGATCGAGCAGCGCCGGTTGCACCCGCGGGTCCTGGAACGCGCCGAGCGCCTTCGCGGTCGCTTCGGCAAGCCGATCGCTCGCGCCGTTCGCCAGCGCCAGCACGCGGTCGAGCATCGAGGCGTGCCGTCCGACGGCCGCGACCTGCAGCGCGACGATCTCGACCTCCTCGACGCCCGAATCGAGGGCCAGCATCACCGTTTCCGGGCTGCCTTCCCAGGCGTGGCGCAGCGCCTCGGCCCGCACCGGCCCGGCGACCGAGGCATCGGCGACCAGCTGTCGTAACATGCCCGGATCCTTCGCGAACGACGCCGCACACAACCGGACCGCCGGATCGGTATCGCGCAAACCCGCGGCCGCCGCCGCGCGCGCTGCCGGCGAGTCGCGGTACGTCTTGAGCAGCAGCTTGAGATTCCGCATCCGCACGCCGGGCTCAGGATCGCCGGCGGCATTTCTGGCCATCGCGGCGGCGACCTGGTCCGGGTCCACGGCGGAGAGCGCGGTCGCGACCGCGGCCATCAGCCCGGCGATTTCGTCCAGGAGCGGCGTGCCGTAGAGCTGGCCGTTGTGCTGCAGGACGATGTCGCCGTTGGGCTTCACTTCCCCACCCATTCCCACCAGCGCGGCGATCGAACGGCGCGCATCTGCGTCGAGAGATGCCAGCACCAGGTCCTCGGGGCCCTGCAGACGGACGGTTTTGTCGAACTC
>VBLM01000282.1 GCA_005879095.1 Deltaproteobacteria bacterium | reverse complement strand
CGGGCTGGGTCAGCCTCGATCACCTGCTCGACAGGTTCTTGCGCAAGAAGTACGCGGCACCGGCGTGATCGGGCTTGCGGTTTCTCTCGTCGCCGCGGCCGGGCTTCGCTACCAGGTGACCTCCGCTGCAGGCGAGCTCTCCGTCGAGGCGAGAATCGCGGCTTTTCCCGATCGCGCCGGCGAGCTGAGCGTCGAGGATGGCGCGGAACCGTTCGTGCGCGACGTCTTGGTTCTCACGGCCGATGGCGCGGTCCCCGTCGAGCGGCGCGGCGATTCCTGGTTCGCTCCGGATTGCGCCGCTCGCGGCTGCCGGATCCGGTATCGCTTCGCGCTGCGCGAGGCGGCGGCCGCGCGCGAAGACGAGGATCTGGCCGTGCTCTACGGGGAGATCGTCGAGTCGCCGCCCGGCGCATGGCTCTCCCCGGCGGAGGGCACGCGTTTCGTCGCCGGGCTTCCGACGGGTCCGCTCAGCGCGTCCGCTCTCGGCGGCCTCCCCTACGCCGCCTTCGGTGACCTCCGCGTGGAGCGGATGCCCCTCGAGGGCGGCTCGCTCAACGTCGCCGTGGCGAAGGCGCGCCGGCGCCAGAGCGACGAAGAGCTGCTCGGCTGGATCCGGAGCTCGGCCGCGCTCGTCGCGCGCTACTTCGGGCGCCTCCCCGCCGACGGCGCGCTCCTCCTCGTCCTGCCCGCTTCCGGCCACCAGATCCACGGCCGCTGCCGGGGAACCGGCGCAGCTTCCATCCTCTTTTTCCTCGGCACCGAAGTGGACCTCCCGGAAGCGCGCCGCAGCTGGGAGCTGGTGCACGAACTGGTCCATCTCGGCTTCCCTTCGCTGTCCCGGCGGTATCTCTGGGCGGAGGAGGGGCTCGCCACCTACGTCGAACCGATCGCGCGCGCGCGGGTTGGCGAGCTGAGCCCCGAGAA
>VBLM01000281.1 GCA_005879095.1 Deltaproteobacteria bacterium | reverse complement strand
CACCTGCGGCGAAGTCGGGCAGCCGGACCCAGCCGCCGTCGGAATCGTAACCGAGGACACGGTCGACGTTCGTGCCGCCGATCGGCTTGATGCGGACGCGCACGTTGCGCGCGACTTCGGTGGCGGCGCGGCTCAGCTCGTCGCGGAACGCGCCGGGCAGCACGTCGGGGGAGGCGATGTACCGCGCGCGGCCGCCGTTCTGCGAGGCGAAGGCCGTCATCAAATCCTCGTCGTAGTCCTCGCCCATGCCGAAGGTGGAGAGCGTGGCGCCGGCGAAGTCGCGCTGGGCGAGTCTGAGGAGGCCGGCGCGGTCGGAGATGCCTTCGTTGGCCTGGCCGTCGGAGGCGAGGAAGACCTTGTCGACGCGGCCGCCGGCGTGACCTCGCGCGAGCTCGGGAGAGGCGAGGTCGAAGGCGGCCGACATGTTGGTACCACCCATCGGCTCGAGCAGGTCGATCACGCGCAGCGCCCGCGAGCGCGCCGCTTCGGTCAACGGGCTCGAGGGATAGAGCACCGAGGCGTCGCTGGAGAACTCGACGATGGCGAGACGATCGTCGCCGGTCAGGGCGTTCACCAACGCGCGGGCGGCGTCGCGGGCGCGGTCCATCTTGGGACCGGTCATCGAGCCGGAGCGGTCGAGGATGAGGACGGCGTTGACCGGGACGCGGCGGCGCTGGCTGGCGTCGCCGTCGGCGGCGAGATCGATCTGCAGATAGGCGGCGCCGCCGGCCTCGGCGAGATAGCGGTGGTCGAGCTGCGTGGTCATCCGCAGCGCCCCGGCTCGTTGCGTCTGCGGCTGCGGGTCTTGTGGCTTGAGAACGGGGCGGAGCAATGCGGCGATGGCGGCGGCCGCCAGCGAGGCGAGCGCAGCAGCGACAATGGCGAAGGTTTTGCGCATGCCGCGTTCAACGCGTGCGGCCGCGGCAGGATCTATTTGGGGACACCCTTCGGGGACACCCTTCGGGGACACCCTCAAACCTGTGGTCTCGGGAGGGTGTCCCCGAAGGGTGTCCCCAATTTTTCTGCGAGGAACTCGATGGCGCGACGCTCTGCGTAGAAGCCCAGAGGCTGTTCGACGAAGCCCAAATGTCCGCCCTTTTCATGCACTTCCAGCGTCACGTTTGGAGGTACGGCTTTGGGGAGGCTCTCGGCGGGGATGAAGGGATCGTCCTTTGCCGACAGGAGCAGCAGCGGGATGCGGACGTTTTGTACAAAATGCCCGCTCGAGCTCTGTGTGTAGTAGTCGGGTGCATCCTTGAAGCCGTGCACGGCGGCGGTGACCGCGTCGTCGAAGTCGAACAGGGTGCGCGCTTTCCTTACCCGTGCGGCGTCGAAGGCGTCCGGGAACTTCATGTGCTTGAGCAGTGACTTCCGTTTCAGCGTGCGCAGGAAGCGGGTGCGGTAGACCCAACGCCAGAAGCCGGGCGAGTCGAGAGTGCGCGCGCAGGCAGCCAGGTCGAACGGCACGCTCACCGCGACGGCGGCCTTGATTTCAGGCGGGGTCGGTCTTTCACCGAGCCATTTGACGAGGACGTTGCCGCCCAGCGAGCAGCCGGCGATCGCGATCCGGTCAGCTTCGCGACGAACTCTTTGCACCAGCTCGTCGAGGTCGCCGGTCTCGCCCGAATGGTACGAGCGCAAGAGCCGGTTCATGTCGCCCGAGCAGCCGCGGAAGTTCAGCGCCAGGCCGCGCCAGCCGCGGTCGCGGGCTTCCTTCAGGAGCCCGCGCATGTAGTGGGCGGACGAGCTGCCCTCGAGGCCGTGCAGCGCGATCAGGAGCGGCGAATTCGGAGGACCGGGCAGGCGATCGACGTCGACGAAATCGCCGTCGGCCAGCTCCCACCGCTCGCGCAAAAGCTCCACGCGCGGCCCGGGCCGGAGCAGGGGGCCGAAAATCGTCATCAGATTCGGCCCGAAGAGCCAGCGCGCGGGACGGTAGGTCAAAGTTCCTCGAGAAACCGGGCGATGCGGCCGGCGACGTGCGCGCTGCTCTCGACCATCGGCAGGTGGCCGGCGCTCTCGACCAGCTCGACGGTGCCGCGGCGCAGGTGCTGCCGGAAATAGTCCACGCTCGCCGCGGGCAGGATGCGGTCGGCCTCGCCCCACAGGATCAGGACCGGCTTGTCGATCGCGGCGAGCATGGCCGGATCGATCCCGGGCACGTCGCTGCCCAGCTCGGCGACGAACTGCTGCACCGGCGGAGACGCCCAGTGGCGGCCGAGGTCGCGCGCGAAGAGCCAGCCGAGCCGCGGCGGACGGCGATAGAGGCGGCGGTTCATCTCCAGGGCGGCCTCGGCGCTGCCGCCGCGGAAGGCCTGCAGGACGCTCTCGCGCTCCGCACCGATCAAAGGCGCGCCGGCGGGATTGAGGCCGATGACGGCCACCACGTTGTCGGGCAGCGCGGAAGCCGTAAAGAGGCTGAGCGCGCCGCCGAGCGAGCTGCCGATCAGCACCGCCGGCTCGGCAAGCTCCATCAGCGCCGCGCCGACGACCTGCGCGCACTCCTGCATCGAGGCGGGCGGCTCGCCGGCGGAAAGGCGCGCGCGGCCGTGTCCGGGCAATTCCACCGCGACCACGCGGCGGGAGGCGCGCACGACCGCGCGCACGATGGGAAGAAAGCCGGCCGCGTTTCCGCCCATGCCGTGCACGAGCAGCACCGGTGGCGCATGCCCCTGGCCCTTCCGATCGTAGAGGTGCGCGTTGCGCTCACCCGCTTTCAGCAGGCGCGAGCGGAACCCAAGGGCGCGGTACGCGCCGTGCGCGGCCAGCCAGACGGCGCTCAACGGAAGAATCATCGCGCGCAATGGTAGTCTTTCTCGATGCTGCGCGTCCTGATCGCGATCGCGATCGCGATTCCGTTGTACGAAGCGCTGCGCTACGCGCTTCTGAAGCGGGCGCGCGAATCGCTGCGGCGGCGCGCGCGGCAGTACGCCGAGCATCACGACGTGCGCGTCGATCTCTTCAAGTTCGGCGGCAAGGAACTGGTCCGCGAGGAACTGTTGAACGATCGCGCGATCGCCCGCGCGATGATGGATGCGGTCGAGAGAGGCGAAAGAGACGTCCGCGAGCGGGTCGAAGAATACATCGACGAGATCGTGCCGGCCTTTTCGCTGACCGCCTATTTCCAGTTCGGCATGAAGCTGGCGCGCGCCGCGATTCGCGCCGTGTACAAACCGTTGATCGTGCGGCCGGCGCGCGATCTGCCGGAGAACGCGACCGCGGTTTTCCTCATCAACCACCGCAGCAACTTCGACTATGTCGTGGTCGGCTGGGCCCTCGCGCGGCAGGTCGCCATCAGCTACGCGGTCGGCGAGTGGGCGCGCGTCTTTCCGCTCGACGCGCTCTTCAAGGCGTTCGGCGGGTTCTTCGTGCGGCGCGGATTTCCCGACCCGCTCTACCACACCGTGCTGCGCCGCTATCTGCAGCTGATCACCCGGCGCGGCGTGACGCAGGGAATCTTTCCCGAGGGCGGCCTGACCCGCGACGGCGCGCTGCGGTCGCCGAAAGTCGGGCTGCTCGACAGCATCCTGCAGCTTTCCGACGAGCGCGAGCTCTACTTCGTGCCGGTCGGGATCAACTACGACCGCGTGCTCGAGGACGAAGCGCTGCTGGCCGAATTGCGCGGGCGCAAGAATCCGCCGACGGCCGCCGAGAAATTGAGCGGCGCTTTCAAGCTCCTGTGGGTGGTGCCGTCGCGGGTGCTGGTGAACCTGTTGCGCGCGGCGACCGGACGGCTGCACCGATTCGGATATGTCGCGGTTGCGTTCGGCGATCCGGTTCGGTTTCGCGACATGCCCCAGTCGGCGCACATCGCCGGCTTGTCGGACGAGCAGCGGCGGGCGGTGGCGAAGGAAGTCGCCGCGCAGTTGATGGAGCGGATCGCGTCGGTGATTCCGGCCACGCCCGTTCCGCTGGTGGCGCGGGCGGCGCTCGATCTGCATTGCGAAGCCACCGAGGGCGAGCTGGCCGCGCGGGTCCACGAGCTGCGCTCGCGCCTCGACGAGCTGTCCGTGCCCACCGCCCTGGGACGCGAATTCGATCCGCAGCGCGCGGCGCGGGCCGATCTGCAGGCCGATCTCGATCGCAACCGCGATCTGCTGCGGGTCGAGAGCGACGTGCTGGCGAGCGAGGAGGCCGAGCAGATCGTCCGCATCGGGCTGGAGCGGCTGTGCAAGCGCCGCGCGCTGTCGCAGCAGGACGGGCGCATCGAGCTCGGCGATCATCCGCACGCACGGGAATTGCTCGAGTATTACTCCCGCTCGCTGGCGGCGCTCACTGAAGCTGAATCGCGTTCATCAGCACCCATCGGTATTCGGTCGATGTGAGCGAGGCGCCGCTTCCGACCAGGTTGTCGAGATGGTGCGGTGTCACGCGGACCTCGACCGAGTACATCCCCGGACCGGGAGCGGTAAATTCAACGCTCGTTGAATTCTGACGCCATTCGGCGGCGAGCTGAGGGCCGTCGGCGGTCGTGCGCCAGAGCAGCGTATGCACTTGCGCGCGCGCGGCGTCAGCCGCCGACCACTGCGGACCCAGCTCCGGCGTGGGCAGGTCCGGGAGACGGACGAGAAGCGTCGCGCCATTGGCGCTACCGGAGTCACCCATCTGCAGCACGTCGCCCGCGGCCGTCCGCGCGCGCAACGAGACCGGCCCAGGCTCGCCCAGCACCGCGAATACGCCGTAGCTGCGGCCGTGCCCGAGCGCCTCGCGCGCGCCGTCGATTCCGGGCGACTTCACGAGAGCGCGATTGTTCAGCCAGCGCAACACGCGCGCGTACGAGTCGAGCCGCTCGTTGTCGGTGAGCATGAATTGACCGCCGGTCGCGAGGGCGGTCAGGATGTTCGCGTACGCCGCGCCCACCGCCTGGCACGCCGCCATCGCCAGCGCGCCCTTGCAGAGCGGCTTGACGCTCACGTTGCGGTGCACGTCGTTCCCGAGGCCGGCGGCGACGAAGCGCGTGCCGAGGACCTGGTGCCATAGGCGAGATCGGCGGCGCCGCTGCCGCCCTGCAGGAACGGCTCCAGATCTTTCAGGGCGTCGAACAGGTCGGCGAGGTTTGGCAGGTCGATGGTGCCGCCGACGAGATCGCCCTGCCCGCCGAGCAGCGCGATGAAATTGCCGTGGACGTTGTACCACTCCATCCCGTCCGTCTTCAGCGACTGCAGCATCGACGCCGGAATGTCGGGCTCCTCGCTGTGGGCCGTCCACAAGATCGCACCCGCGCCGTGCACCGCCGCGAGCATCGCCTGCTCGTCGGCGAGCGAAGTATTCGCGTCGATATGCGTACCGAAAGCGTTGTCGTCGGCGGGCATGCGCGCGAGGCCGAGCGGCATCGTGTGCGTGCCTTCCCAGCCGGCTGCCACCTGCGTCCCGCAGGGCAGCTGCATGCCGACCACGTTGCCGTCCGCGTCGCGCAACGGAACTTCGCCGCGTCCGCGCAGCAGCACGTCGTCGGCCATCGGCTTGTCGTCCATGAAGCGGGGGTGATCGGTGAGGAACGCGACGTCGAGCTTCGCCGAGCAGAGCGCGGCCTCGAGCTGGTCGAGACAATCCTGATCGAGCGACGCGAGCGGCCCGCCGTCGGTCGCGTGGTGATCGCAGGCGTCGTGCGAGATCGCCGAATGCACGTGCAGCGCGACGCGCGCGATCGAGTACGTCACGGGACCTGCGTCGGCAGTGGACCCCGCATCGGTCGAGATTCCACCCGCGTCGGCAGTGCCGCCGTCCGCGCGCGGAGCACCGCCGGACTGCTGCACGCGCGCCCGTCCGCAGGCGATCGCTGCGGCCAGGAGGATGACGGGGCTGGTGCGCATCGCACGCGCGGGTTATCAGGTTCGCGCGGGCCGGACGTCGGTCAGGAGGGGGACATGGCGGAGCGGAAAGTTGCACTCGTCACCTGCGGGTCGGCCGGCATCGGGCTGGCGGTCGCGCGCAAGCTGGACGCGAGCGGCATTCGCATCGCGCTGGTGGCGCGGACCGAAAAGACCCTGCGCGAAGCCGCCAGCGCGCTGCACGACGCGGAGATCTTCCCGCTCGACGTGAAGGATCTGGCGGCTGTCGCGACATTGCCGCAGCGCGTCATCGATCGCATGGGCGCGCTCGACATCGTGGTCAACAATGCGGGCGTGAACCATCGCGGGCCGATGCTCAACCACCCGCCGCTCAAGCTCGCCGAGATGGTGACGACGAATCTGAGCGCGCCGATCGTGCTGTGTCGCGCCGCGGCGCCGCTGATGCGGGCGGGCGGCAGCATCGTCAACGTCGCCAGCCTGGCCGGGATGGTACCGGTGCGATTTCAGGGAACCTACGGCGCGACGAAGGCGGGCCTGCGCGCATTCTCGAAAGCGATCCGGCAGGAGCTGCGCGAGCGCCGGATCTCGGTCTCGGTCGTCTCGCCCGGACCGGTCGACACCGGATTCTTCGGCGAGGATCTGGAGAAAGTGCCGGACATCGTCTTCTCGCAGCCGATGAGCACGCCAGAACATGTGGCGGATGCGGTCCTCGGCTGCATCCGCGACGGGACCGAAGAGATCGCCGTGCCCTGGCTGTCGGGGAAACTATGCACGCTCGGCTACCTCTCGCCGCGGCTGCTCGGAGCGCTGCAGCCGTCGATGGAGCGGCGCGGCGCGCGGGCGAAGCGCGCCTACATCGATCGAAAGCGGGCCCACTGATGCTCGCGGCCCTGCTCTGGCTGCTCGCGTGCGGCACCGAGCGCTGGCAGATCAAGACCGCCTCCGACGCGAACGCAGGCAGCATCGCGACCAGACCGGTGGCGGGCAGCATCGCGATGCTCACTTCGTATCCGGCGCAGAACGGAAACGATTTCGATCGCATCCAGCCCACCGAATTGATCACGTACCAGCTGAGCGACGTCTCGCTGCTCCAGTTCCGCGCCGAGACCGACGGCGACTACCATCTCGTCCTGAGCGATGGCACGCACACGATGATCGCCGAGATCCCAGATCCGGCCTGCGTGGCTTCGACCAGCCCGCTCGCGCCCGCGATCGCTGCCGCGCGCGCGCAGTTCGACGCGAAGCACGGCCCGGTGGCGCCGACGCCGACGACGACCGGCGAGACCGTCAGCGTGACCGGCGTGGCGTTCTTCGACGTGTTTCACTCGCAGACCGGCGTCGCTCCGAATGCGATCGAGCTGCACCCGGTGCTCTCGATCTGCTTCGGCGCCGGCTGCGCTCCTCCCCCGGCCGGCACGGCGCCACCGCCGCCGGCGTCGCACACCGGCTGCGCCTCCGCGAATGGCGCTCTAATCCTCCCGCTGCTGCTGCGCCCGAAGAGCTGGCGCTGATGGCCGCCGGCTGGTGGGCGCACCAGGGTGCGCTTCCCCTCTGGGCCGCGTGGGTCGCAGCCACGGCAGCAAACATCGTCGGCGACACCGTCTCGTACCTGATCGGCCGCTATTTCCTCGACCGCCTGCTGAACACGCGGCTGGGCAAACGGCTGCTCTCACCCGAACTGCGCGACTGGGGCGAGGACTTCGTCCGGCGGCGCGGATTCGGCTCCATCGTGCTCGGCCGTTTTCTCGTCGCGCTGCGCGGACCCGTCTACCTCGCCATCGGCGCGTCGAAGTACCCGTTCGGCCGGTTCGAGCTGATCAACTCGATCGTCGCTTTCATCGAGGGGGCGGCGCTGGTCTGGCTCGGATACGTGTTCGGCCATTCTGTAAAAGTCGCGCACGAGGTACGGTGGATCGAGATCGCGATCGGCATTCTCATCGCCGCGATCCTGGTGACGCCGTTCCTGCTCAAGCGCCACCTCGTCAGGAAAGGAGCACAGTCGCGGCCGCCGCAGGCGGCTTAGCGACTGCGTTGTTAGTGTTGCCCTGATGCTGATCTGGCCCGGCCGCTCCTATCCGCTCGGCGCGACGTACGACGGCGCCGGAACGAATTTCGCGCTCTTCTCGGAGGTGGGGACACGTGTGGAGTTGTGCGTCTTCGACAACGCGGGCAGCGAGCAGCATATCGACCTGCCCGAGCGCACCGGCTTCGTCTGGCACGGCTATCTCCCCGGGATCGGACCGGGCCAGCGCTACGGCTATCGCGTGCACGGGCCGTGGGCGCCCGAGCAGGGTCAGCGCTGCAATCCGGCCAAGCTGCTGCTCGATCCCTATGCGAAGGCGATCGAGGGCCATCCGCGCTGGGACGAAGCGGTCTACCCGTACCGGATCGGCGGCGACGACCTGGTGGCGAGCGAGTCGGACAGCGCGCCGTTCATGCCGCGATGCATCGTCACCAACCCGTTCTTCGACTGGAGCGAGGATCGGGCACCGCACACGCCGTGGCACGAGACGGTCGTCTACGAGGTCCACGTCAAGGGGTTCACCGAGAAGCACCCGGACATTCCGCAGGAGCAGCGCGGCAGGTACGCGGGGCTCGGATCGCCCGCTGCCATCGAGTACCTGAAAGCGCTCGGCGTGACGGCGGTCGAGCTGCTCCCGGTGCACCAGTTCGTGCACTCGCAGCGATTGCTCGATGCGGGGCTCCGCAACTACTGGGGATACGACTCGATCGGCTACTTCGCGCCGCACAATGAGTACTCCAGCCGCGGCCAGCGCGGCGAGCAGGTGCAGGAGTTCAAGCAGCTGGTGAAGAACCTGCACCGGGCCGAGATCGAGGTCTTTCTCGACGTGGTCTACAACCACACCTGCGAAGGCAATCAGCTGGGGCCGATGCTCTCGTTCAAGGGCATCGACAACCAGGCCTACTACCGGATCAAGCCCGACGAGCCGCGCTACTACATGGACTACACCGGCACCGGCAACTCGCTGAACATGCGCAATCCGTACGTTCTGCAGATGCTGATGGACTCGCTGCGCTACTGGGTCCAGGAGATGCACGTCGACGGGTTCCGCTTCGATCTGGCCGCGGCGCTCGCGCGCGGGCTGCACGAGGTCGATCGGCTGAGCGCGTTCTTCGATCTGATCGAGCAGGACCCGGTCGTCTCGCGGGTCAAGCTGATCGCCGAGCCGTGGGACGTCGGCGAGGGCGGATACCACGTGGGCAACTTCCCGCCCGAGTGGTCGGAGTGGAACGGAAAGTATCGCGACACCGTGCGCGATTACTGGCGCGGGCAGGATTCCAAGCTGGGAGAATCCGCTTATCGATTCACCGGCAGCTCCGACCTCTACGCGCAGACCGCGCGGCGGCCGCACGCATCGATCAATTTCATCACCGCGCACGACGGCTTCACGCTGCGCGACCTGGTCTCGTTCAACGAGAAGCACAATGAGGCCAACGGCGAGGAAAACCGCGACGGCACCGCCGACAACCGCTCGTGGAACTGCGGCGCGGAAGGCGAGACGCAGGACGCCGCAGTGTTGAAATTGCGCGCGCAGCAGCAGCGGAACTTCCTCACCACGCTTCTGCTCTCGCAGGGCGTGCCGATGATCCTCGCCGGCGACGAGATGGGCCACACGCAGCGGGGCAACAACAACGCGTATTGCCAGGACAACGACCTCGCCTGGCTCGACTGGCAGCACGTCGACGAGACGCTGCTCGAGTTCGCCCGCGCGCTGATCCGGCTGCGGCGCGAGCACCCGATCTTCCGGCGGCGCGGCTGGTTCCAGGGCCGCGAGCTGCACGGCACCGAGGTCAAGGACCTGGTCTGGTTCACGCCCGAGGCGAAAGAGATGTCGGAGGAGGACTGGCAGGCCGGGTTCGCCAAGTCGCACGGCGTGTTCTTGCACGGCGCGGCCATCCAGCGGCCCGGCGAGCGCGGCGAGCAGCTCAAGGACGACAGCTTCTACGTCATCTTCAATGCGCACCACGAGCCGCTGCCGTTCACGCTGCCGCCGCAGCAGTTCGGCGGCCCCTGGACGCGCGTGCTGGATACCGCGTCGGACGCGCCGCCGGAATTGCGCCAGAGCCGGCGCGGGCAGGTCGCGGAACCGGGCGCGCAGGTCGAGGTGCGGGCGCGATCGATGGTCGTCTTCCGCGCTCCGACTTCCTAGCCGAGGAGCAAAACGGACGGGAGCTTCTGGTCCTTCATGCAGCGGCAGTTCGCCGGGTGCGACAATGTGCGCGCGCCTTCCCACTCTTCGTCGGCGACCTGCAGCAGGCGCAGTACGGCGGCGCGCGAGGAGAGATCTCCGCGGTTCCATTCGACCCCAGCCTCGGCAGCGCCGGCCCACGCCACGCGGGCGAAAGCCTCCAGCTGGAATCCCGATGGCGCCGCTTCGGGTAGCGCGAGACGAATCCTCGCGCCCACGCCGAGCTCGGCGTGAAGGCGCGCCCCGCCGTTGCTCACGTCGCGGAGGCGACAGAGGAAGGCCGGCGCGCTGGCTGGTTCCACCAGCACCAGTTGCTCGGTCGCGACGCGCCGGTCGCTGCGGGGCGTCGATTCCAGCTTTTCCAGGCAGCGCTCGGCGGCGATGAGCTCCAGCCAGATGCCGGTGGACGGCCGCGCCCAGACGCTGCCGCGCAGGTGAGTCGACTCGTCGGTGCGGGTGAATCCGATTTCGAGCACTGCCGGCGTGCCCCTGGCGGCCGACACGCCCGGGAAGAAGAAGTAGCCGGCGCCGTCGACGAAATGGACGTGCTCGCGCAGCCGGCGCGGAGTGTCGATCTCGTAACGAAGCCGCAACGCCATCGGACACCTCACCCGACCGGCCCAGCAGCAAGCGGCCAGCCAAGTCGATCTGTCGGAAAACGGCAAGCAACGGAACGATTTCCCGTGTAGCGGAGGACAGGGCTGGCACGGCGCTTCCCCGCCTGCGCAACCGGGTGCCCGGCAGGCGGTCGAGTATTGCCCTCCGGTGGGCCGGCGCAGACCTTTGCGACCAAAGGAGGCACCATGAAACGCATCGCCAGCCTGCTCGCCCAGAAGACCAAGGTCGAGTCCAAAGCGCGCCACCGCGCCGGCGGCGGGACGGTCGCGACGACCGAGACCACGCAGGAGCATGAACGGCCGGGCATCGGCAACGACACCAAGACCAAGGCCACCGAGACGGTCGAGCGCGACGCCAACGGCAACATCATCCGCCACGAGAAGAAAGTTCAGCACTGATGTTGCTGATCATTCTCCTGCTGTTGGTGCTGCTGACTGCGGGCGGCGGCTACTGGGGTCGCGCGCGCTGGGGATATGCGGGCTGGTCGCCGCTCGGACTGGTGGTGCTCATTCTCCTGCTGCTCTGGCTGACCGGAAACCTGCGCTGACCCCGTAAGGCGGAGCTATTTGGCAGGGGTAGTCGCGCCCTTGTCCATCTTCATT
>VBLM01000284.1:284-3062 GCA_005879095.1 Deltaproteobacteria bacterium | reverse complement strand
CGTTGAGATCGAATCCGTACTTGCCCTTCCAGCGGAAGGTGCGGCCGGCCACTTTCTCGAGGCCGTCGAGCGAGACGCCGCGCTTCTGCAGGAAATCGAGATCGTGCACGGGGAAATCGTCGCCGACCACGCCGACCACACTGACTTTCGTCAGCAGGCTCGCGGCCGCCGAGAAGTACGTCGCGCTCCCGCCGAGGACGTCGTCGCGCTTGCCGAACGGGGTCTCCACCGAATCGAGCGCCACGCTGCCGACCACCAGAAGGCTCATCGGAACCGGTCTCCCAACAGGAGCGCGAGCCGCTCGCGGGCGGCTTTTGAAATCTGCTGCGGCGCGGTCATCACCGCGCTGTCGAGCGCGTGCGCGCAATTGCACGCTCCGTCACGGAGCCGCGACAGGCCGAGCGCGGCGTTGCGGATCACTTCGCGCGCCATGGTCACGTTGCGGCGCATCGTCTCGATCACCTGCGCGACGGTGACCGATTCGTGGCCTGCGTACCAGCAGTCGTAGTCGGTGGCGAGGGCGAGCGTGGCGTAGCAGAGCTCGGCCTCGCGGGCGAGCTTCGCTTCCGGGAGCGCGGTCATGCCGTCGATGCAGAGATAGGTTCCGCCCGCGTGCGCCGTCGCGCCGGCGGCGAAGCACGCGCCTTTCATGTGCTCGTTCAGCTGCGGGCAGACCGGGTCGGCGAACGCGACGTGCGCGACGATGCCGTCGTCGAAGAACGTGCGTGGCCGCGCGACCGTTCGGTCGATGTACTGCGCCGGCAGCACCATGTGGCCCGGCGCGATCTCTTCCTTCATCGAGCCGACCGCGGAGACGCTGATCACCCGCGTCACGCCGAGCTGCTTCAGCGCGTGCAGATTCGCACGGTAGGGCACTTCGGTCGGGCTGAAGCGATGGCCGGCGCCGTGCCGCGAGACGAACGCGATCTCCTGTTCGCCGAGAAGGCCGGTGACGATCTCGTCGCTCGGATCGCCGAACGGCGTCGTCATCCGCTGCCGGCGGACGCCGGTGAGACCGGGCAGGTCGTAGAGGCCTGAACCGCCGATGATTCCGAGGACCGACACGGCGCGCCGGTTTCGCACGCCACGGCGCGCGGCGTCAACCCGCAGAGCGCGTGGTAGAGCGCGAGGAATTCGTCCGCGACGCGGTCGATCGAATGGCGCGCGAGGATGCGGGCGCGCGCGGCCGCCCCCAGCGACGGCGTCTCCAGCGCGCGGAGCAAGGCGGCAGCGAGTTTGCCAGGATCCTCCGGAGGCACGAGCAGGCCTTCGATGCCGTCGTCGATCGCGCCGGCCGTGCCGCCCACCGCGGTTGCCACCATCGGCAAGCCGCAGGACATCGCTTCGAGCAGCGCGATCGACAGGCCCTCGCTCCGCGACGGCAGGACGCCCGCGTCCGCGGCGCGCAGCCACGGCGCGGTATCGCGGACCGCGCCGACGAATCGGACGTTGCGCAGGCCGTCCGCCTGCGCTCGAAGGCCCGCCTCGTCCTCGCCGCCGCCGACGATGCACAGCCGCGCCTTGTCCTGTAGCCGCGGCCAGGCATCGAGGAGAACGTCGATGCCCTTCACGCGAGAGAGTCGGCCGGCGTAAACGATCGTCGGGTCCTGCGAGATCGCGAGCGTGCGCCGCAATTCGCTGCGCTCGGCCGCGGTCGCGGGACGAAACCGCTCGGTGTCGACGCCGTTCGGAATCGAATGGATCCGTTCGCGCGGTATGCCGGCGCGCAACAGACCCTCGGCGATCGGCTCGCAAATGCTGACGAACGCGTCGCCGCAGCGTCGCTGCAGTCGGCCGAGCGACTTGATCTCGACCGGGCTGTGCGGATTCAGGACGAGCGGTCGCCCGAGCATCGCGCGGCCGAGGATGCCGACTGCGGCGGGCGCGTAGAGCTGGTGCGCGTGGAGCACGTGGAGGCGATCGCGCAGCCGGTGCATGGCAGCGAGGGCGCCGGCCAGATACGACGCCGCTCGCAGACCGCGCGGCAGACCGGCTTCGCCGACCCGGTGCACCTCGACGCCGGAGATCAGCTCGTACCGGCGCAGTCCGGGGTAATGACGTGTCAAAACGTGCACTTCCACGCCGCGCTCGACGAGCGCCCGGGTCAGCTGCAGCGTATGCGTCTGGATGCCGCCGATGAGCGGTGGGAATACCCCCGCGAGCATGCCGATACCGAGCGGCATCGAAGGTGCGAAGTTAGGGACGGCCGCGAGGACCGGCAAGGACGAGCACGTCCTCTATGTCCGCGCCGAATGGAGCAAATTTCACCGCGACGGGACGCCGCTGCAGCGGTTCGCGGCGCGCGTCGTCGCTTCGCCGCGTTCGGTGCTCGACGTCGGCTGCGGCGCTGGACAGGAGTTGCTGCCGTATCTGGGGACGCTCTGTGTCGGGATCGACGTGCGGCGGACCGGCCTCGTCGAAGGCCGCTCGCTCTTCGGCGCGCGGGCGCCGCCGCTCCTGGTCGCGACGGCGGAAGCGCTGCCGTTCGCCAGTGGCGCGTTCGAGGTCGTCCTCTGCCGGATCGCCCTGCCCTACATGGACGTACACCGCGCGCTCGACGAGATGACGCGCGTCCTCGCTCCCGGCGGCGCGCTCGTGCTGCAGATCCATCACCTGCGGTACTACCTGCGTCGCGGGCTGGAAGGGCCGCGCGCGCTGGTCCATGCGCTGCGTGTCATCGCCCGCGGCGCCGTCTTCGAGTTGACCGGCCGCCAGCCGCGCGGCGAAGTGTTCCAGCTGATCGGCTCGCTCGGCCGGATGCTCGAGGCGGCGGGACTC
>VBLM01000284.1:0-210 GCA_005879095.1 Deltaproteobacteria bacterium | reverse complement strand
GAGCTGGCCGCAGGCCGCGGAGATGTCGCGGCCACGGTTCTTCCGGACCATCGAAGTGATGCCTTTCGACTGCAGCACTTTCCGGAACGACTGCAGCCGCTCCTGGCCGGGATCGCCGAAGCCGAGGCCGGGATTCTCGTTGTACGGAATCAGGTTCACCTTCACCGGCAGGCCGTGCAGCAGCCTGGCCAGCCTCGCGGCGTCTTCGTC
>VBLM01000283.1:10726-11355 GCA_005879095.1 Deltaproteobacteria bacterium | reverse complement strand
ACGCCGTCGATGTCGAACCCGCCCAGCTTCACCTTGCGGATGCCGCTCTTTTTGAACTCCTCGCGCAGCTGCTCGATCTGGGCGGCCCGCGTCTTGGGTATGTCCATGGGCGAAGAGCGTGGGCGGTAGAGGACTGCGCGTCAAGCCCGGCCGACTTAGAATGTGTTCATGGCCGGCCTGCTCATCGTCCAGACGGGAACCACGCGATTGCACGGCGATTACCCAGCGTGGTTCGAGCGCGCGCTGGGCCGGTCGATGCCGGTCGTGAGCGCGCACCAGGGCGAGAAGCTGCGCGACGGGCTCGACCGTTTCCGGCCGTCGGGCATCATCGTCACCGGCTCGCCGCTCAGCGTCACCGAAAAAGCGCCGTGGATGCTCGAGCTTGGCGATGACTTGTTGCGGTCGGACATTCCCGTGCTGGGCGTGTGCTTCGGGCATCAGCTTCTGGCGCGGGCGGCTGGCGGCGAGGTGGTGGTGAATCCGCGCGGGCGTGAGATCGGGACCGTCACCGTCAAGCTGACGCCGGCCGGCCGGCGCGACCCGCTCTTCGCGTGGGCTTCCGGCGCCGAGATCGAAGTACAGGCGACGCACCTCGATGCGGTCGATCCGCTGCCGCCCGGCGCGACGAT
>VBLM01000283.1:0-10669 GCA_005879095.1 Deltaproteobacteria bacterium | reverse complement strand
AAGACTTGATCCTCTCGCGCAAGGAGAAGCTCGTCGCCGAGGGACGGGACGTCCCGGCGCTGGTCGCTTCCGTACACGAAGTCGCCGCCGGCAGGATCCTCGAAGCGTTTCAGGGGCTGGCTTCGTAGAGCACGTGAAACGACAACAGCTCGGTCCTGACCGCGGAAAATCCCGCGTCTGTACAGAGTTTTCGCATGCGCGACTCGGTGAGGCCGAACGTGCCCAGCCCTTCCCCGCCCTGGGCGAGCGAGACGCTCATGCAATAGAGCAGGCTGAATCCCCAGCGGACGAGCGTGAGCGGGCCTGAGTTCGCGTCGGCCTCTTCCTCGGTGCGGACGTCGAACGCGAGCCAGCGGCCGGACGGCGGCAGCGCGGCGCGAATGGCGGATGCGAGCTCGAGCGGATGGGCCGCGTCGTGCACGACGTCGAACGTCATCGCGAGGTCCATCGGCGGCAGGCCGGCCGAGGCGTCGCGCGCTTCGAACCGGACACGGTCGGCCAAGCCCGCCTCCGCCGCTTTCCGCTGCGCGAACTCGACGTTGGGTGTGTGTACGTCGTACCCGACGAAGCGCGCCTTCGGAAAAGCGCGAGCCAGGGCGAAGATCGCTCGGCCGCGGCCGCAGCCGATGTCGGCCGCGAGAGCGCCGCCCTCGAGCAGCCCTTTCACTGCCGGGACGCGAGGCAGCCACTCGGAGACGAGCTGCGTCTCGTAGAGGCCGGCCATGTCGCGTTCCATTCCTTCCCAGGCGTCGGGGGGATACGCCTCGAACGGAATGCCTTTGCCGGTCCGGAATGCGTCCCGCAGACGATCGAGCGGGGCGATCATCCCCAGCAGCATCTGCAGCGTCCCGCCCATGAACACGACGCTTCCTTCGCGGGCGAGGACCTCGGCCTGTGGCGGCGGCAGCGCGTACCTGTCGGCCTCCCGCTCGACGTAACCGGCGGCGGCCATCGCGTGCAGCCACTCGCGCGCGTAGCGGGGATCGATCGCGGCCCGCTTGGCCAGCTCCTCAGGACTCGCCGGTCCTGTGTCGAGCGCGGAGAAGAGGCCGAGCCGGTCGCCGACGCCCGCCAGAAGCACGGCGACACCGCGGCCCGCGTCGGACGCGAGCTTGAGCGCGAACTTGACCTCCGGCGAAGCCATTCACCCGGCCGGCTGGTTGAGCAGGTTGTCGATGCAGAGATCGAGGCGGCGGCGGAAATCGTCGTCGCTTCCGACGAACTGGAGCCCCGCCCCCGCCGCCCGCTTGAGCTGCAGGGCCTGGGCGGGAGTGATGCTCTGGATCACCTCGGCATCGGTCCTGGCCGGCGCGAGCCCGTCGGGCAGCTCGAGCAAAAGCTCGACCACGTCCCGCAGCGGCGGCGGTTGCGGCGTGGCCACGAAGATCCCGCCGCGGCTGATATTTTCCGAATAGGCGACGAGGAACTCACGGGGCGAGGCCCAGCCTACTTGAAGGCGCGACTTGACGCGGGCGAAGGCGCGCTTGCCCGGGGCGCCCGGGGTGCCGCGATCCTGCAGCAGGCCCTGCAGCGCGGCGCGCCCGTCCGGGTCCATCGAGTCGAAGCGCGCCCAGAAGCCCGCTTCCTTGCCTTTTTCGCCGGGCATCACGCGCTCGGTGATGACGCCCTTCGCCTGGATCGGCTGCGGCACGCCGGGCAGCGTCAGCGTCAGCGAGAGCACCGCGCCTTCCTTCGGTGTGACGAATCCGCGGACGAAGACGCCCTCGGCACTGAGGCGGCTGCTGGTGGTCTGCATCGTCAGGCCGCCGCCGGAATAGCGGACGGGCACCACGATCGGAAGCGTCTCCGCCATCGCTGGTCACGATAGCACTACGGGGATCAGCAAGGTGTCCCCGACTCGTTGTAGAGTATTGCCGTGCTGCTCAAGCTTGCCCTCTGGCAGGACGTGCAGGAGTACCTCGAAAAGAGGGCCGACGTGGTCATCCCCGTCGGCGGCACCGAACAGCACGGACCGAGCGGGCCGCTCGGCACCGACCTGATCATTGCCGAAGAGCTGGCCAACGACCTCGGCGAAGAGCGGCACACGATGGTGGCTCCCGCCATCGCCTTCGGCGTCTCGCAGGTGCACGGCGCTTTTCCGGGCACCATCGCGGTCAAGCCGGCCACGCTGCTGGCGGTCGTCACCGACGCGGTGGAGAGCCTCTACCAGCAGGGATTCAGGCGCTTTTTGCTGGTCAACGCGCACCACGGCTCGAAGGCGACGCTCCAGGCCGCCTGCATGCAGGTGCACACGCAGCTCGCCGAGTCGCGCTGCCTTTCGGTGCAGTGGTGGGAGTTGCCGGAGGTGAAGAGCGTGCTGACGGAGATGTTCGGCGCGCGCGAGGGCCATCACGCGACGCCGGGCGAGCTTTCGATCGTGCGCCGGTTCTACCCGCGGGCGGTGCTCGACCTGCCGCCGATGGATCGGTTCGAACCGGTGCCGCAGCTGATCGCCTGGACGGCGCAGGATTTCCGCCAGCGTTATCCGGACGGCCGGGTGGGATCGGATCCGTCGCTTTCGTCGGCTCGTCGAAGATCCTTAACGAAAATGCCTGCTTACGCGCTCATCGCAGAGCCGGACCCCGGACAGGCGCAGGTCTACCGGCACATCGCCGCGGCCGAAGGGCTCGAGGTCTAGGTGGTGCGCGGCGCGGGTGAGGCGCTGGCCTTCATCCAGCAGGCCGGTGCGCCGGCCTTGACCATCACCGAGCTGTCGCTCGCGGGAACCGACGGGTTCCAGCTGATCGAGGAGATCCGCAAGCTGGCGCCGGAGGAGCACGCGCCGGTGGTGGCGATCTCGGCCTTCCGCTCGCTGCGGGACACGGCGCTGCGCCTGCGCGGGCCGCTGGGGATCTCGGCCCTGCTCTCCCGCTCGGCGCCGGCCGATTCGATCCGGCGCGCGGTGAAGAAGGTGCTGGCCGCGTCGCAGGCGCCGCACGGGCCTGCGCCGTCGACCAGCGCGCCGCCGCCGGCCGCCACGCTGCGCGAGATCGACGAGGAGCGCGCGGAAGAGGTCCGGCTGCACCGGCTCGACCAGATGGGGCTGGCCCCGGGCGATCGCGACCCGGAGCTCGACCGCATCGCCGAGGAGACCGCGAAGAAGTTCGGCGTGCCGGCAGCGATGATCTCGCTGGTGCTGGAGGACAAGCAGTGGGCGATGGGCGCGCACGGCGTGCCGGAGAATGCGCGGCTGGTCGAGCGGGACCATTCGTTCTGCACCCACGTGGTGCAGGGACGCCAGCCGCTGGTCGTGCCGGACGCGGTGCACCATCCGGGGTTCGCGGAGAACCCGCTGGTCAAGCAGGGCCTGGTCGGCAGCTACGTCGGCGCGCCGCTCGAGACAGCATCGGGCGACGTCCTGGGAACGCTCTGCATCCTCGACCGGAAGCCGCTGGCGGTCACTCCCGAGGACGTCGATCAGCTGGTGCTGCTCGCGCGCGGCGTGGCCGGCGAGCTCGAGCTGCGCGTCGGGCGCAAGCGGCAGCAGCACGACTTCTCGCTCCTGCCGGAGCAGCTGCGCAAGGAGCAGACGGCGGTCTCGTACCTGACCGCCGTGCTCGACAACATCGACAACGGCGTCTTCTTGCTCGACGCGCAGCGCAAGGTCATCTTCGCCAACCAGGCGCTGGCGGACATGTTCGGGGTGACGCCCGATTCGCTGATCGGCAAGCAGCAGGAGGACCTGGTGGGCGAGGCGGCGCAGTCGTCGAGCGATCCGGAGGACTTCCTGCGGCGGCTGCGGATCGCGCCGACGGGGGCGTACGCGTTGCGCGGCGAGTTCGAGATGGAGCGGCCGCGGCGGCGGTTCGTGCGCTGGATGGCGAAGCCGATCCAGCTCGGCGACGGCGTGGGCCAGCTCGGCGTGCTGACCGACATGACCGCCGAGATGGATCTCATCCGCGAGCGCGACCACCTGGCGCGGACCGATCCTATCACCGGCCTGATGAACCGGCGCGCGGCCGAGGAAGTGCTGGAGCGCGAAGCCTCGCGGGCGCAGCGCTTCGGCTCGCGGATTTCGGTGGCGCTGATCGATCTCGACCACTTCAAGCAGGTGAACGACCGCTTCGGACACGCCGCCGGCGACGACGCGCTGCGGGCGACGGCGCAGGTGCTGACGGCCGCGATGCGCGGCGTCGACGTGGCGGCCCGCTGGGGCGGCGACGAGCTGCTCGCCATCCTCCCGGCGACCGGTCTCGAGGGGGCGCGCTCCTTCGGCGAACGGGTCCGGGCCGCCGTCGAGGGCCTGGGCGCACAGGTGATGCGGGGTGCGACTTTGTCGGTCGGTGTAGCCGAGCTGCAGCCGGGCGAGGACTGGGCCGACGCAGTCCGCCGCGCCGACGCGAAGCTCTACGAAGCCAAGGACGCCGGCAGAAATCGCGTCGCGTGAGCGATCAGCGAAGCACCTTCATCAAGAGGCCGATCAAGAGCCCGAGCGCGGCCAGGGCGAGGATGATCGAGCCGTAGCCGAGCAGCGCCTGCTTGAAGGTCGGAGGCGGCAGCTCGTCTTCGGGCACCGGCGGCGGATAGTGCTCGACGACCTTGCGCTCCTCGCTCATCCGAGCGCCACCGGGACCCAGTCGCCCGACTCCGGCACGCGGCCGGCCTCGTACTCGCGGACCCAGTCGGCGACGTGGTGCTGCGCGATCAGCGTGAAGAACGGATTTTCGCGGGCGACGATCTCGTAGATGCCGAGGCCGCCCTGTCTCTCGAAGCCCTTGAACAGCGCCCGCCCGACGAAGACGAAGAGCTCGTGCAGCCCCTGCGGCGAGACGGCGAGCACCAGCCGCAGCGAGGCCATGGGAAAGACGAATCGCTCGCGCAGGTCCGGATGCAGCGCGGCCACTTCGATGTCGCGCTTGATGAAGACGATGTCGTTCCCGCGCGCCTCGACGTAGGCCTTGAGGGCCTCCTCGGAGAGCGCCGCGCCGCCGTTGTAGATGTCGCCGCGGTCCTCGAACGTCTCCTGCGAGGCCAGCCGCGCCACGAAATCGCGGACCGCGCCGTTGAGCACCGTCTCGGCGCCGTCGAGATCGCCGGTCGCCACGCTGCGCCGGACGGCGAGCTCGACGTCGGCCGGGACCGGCATCGAGAGCGGCTGCGAAACCGCCACGCCCAGCGGACAGACCAGCGACGGCTTTCCCAGCCGCGCCCGCTCGGCAGCGAGGATCGCGTCCACCCGCGCCCGCACGCCCCCGTTGCGCGCCGTGCCGCGCGCGCTTTCGTTGATCTTCTCGGCGATGGAGACCTTGATCTGCCCGAAGATGTGGTCCTCGAAGGTGGCCACCTCGGGGGCCGCGCCGTACGAGACGAAGATGCCCGCCTCCAGGTGCTCGCCGCTCGCCAGCGCAAGCTCGGACTCGCGATGGTCTTCGAGCTTCTGCCGCTGCGCCTCGAGCGCTCGCAGCCGGTAGGACGGCTCCTCGCCGGAAGTCGGGTCGAGCGTCCCGCGCCGCAGCGCGTCCTGCGCCGACTTGATCGCGCCCTCCAGCATGTGGGTGGAGGCGCGATACTTCTCCTCGATGGTCGCGATCGTCTTCGAGACCGCCTCGCGCGAGCCTTCGCTGTCGAGCCGCTTCGCGTAGCTGCCGAGCGCGTGGCGGATCTCGTCGGACAATTCCAGCAGCGCGACGATGTCGCCGGAAAAACTGACCGCGTCGCCGAGCAAATTGTTCAAGTAAATCCCGCCCTTGTCGGCCAGGTGCGCGGCGCCCTGCGCGTGCCGGGCGGCCGCGGTCAGGATCGGCCCGTAGAACTCGCGCGACAAAAAGTCGGCGACGACAGTCTCTTTCAGGAAGGCGGTCCGCTTGGTGAAGTCCTTCATGTCGCAGAAGAGGTGCCCCATCTGCGCCGTGCGGGCGCGGCCCATCAGGATCGGCTTCTCCTCGATGCCGAAGCGGTAGAGCTTGCCGCCCTCGTGCTCGGTGGCGATGCCGCCCTCGCTCTCCGCGCCGGTGCGGTGCACGACCTGCAGCTCGGCCTGATCGAGGCCG
This sequence comes from Deltaproteobacteria bacterium, assembly GCA_005879095.1. Lineage (GTDB taxonomy): Bacteria > Myxococcota > Myxococcia > Myxococcales > 40CM-4-68-19 > 40CM-4-68-19. Next base: position 4,679 of record VBLM01000283.1, on the reverse strand, counting down.
CGATCGAGGGCCGCGTCCACCGCCAGCGCCGCCACCGCCGTCGCCCAGGACTTGACCACCGCGTCCGTCGAGACGTAGGCGCCCGGATCTTCGTCCTTCCACTCCTTGGCGGCGATGGAAATCGAGTCCAGCAGCGTGCGGGCCGGCTCGTTGGTGGCGCCCTTGGCCGTCGCCTTGGCGCGGGTGGACAGCTCCTTGCGCAAGGCGGGCGTGACCAGCACGCGCTCGAGCATCACCGGGGCCTGGAAAAGCTGGGCGAGCGTGATGCCGTCGATGGAGAGCGACGGCGCGCGGCCGACGTCCGCCATGCGCAACAACTGTAAGATTTCGCCGCGCAGCCGCGCCAGCGCCACCTGCCGGGCCGCCTTGCGCGCGCCCTCCCTGGCGCCGGCCAGTTCCGCCGCGGCGTCGCGCGCGATCGTCTCCGGCGTGCCGCCGCCGAGGAGCTTCTGGATGTGCTGCTCGATCTTTCCGGGCGCCTCGGCGAACGGCACGCCGTAGCACGACAGACCGCTGCCCCAGACCATCTTGGCGCCCCCGAGCCACGGGAGAGCGTGCGCGGCCGCCTCGGCCTGCATCCCGGAGGGTGAGGTGAAGACGCCGGATTCGCGTGCCGCCAACCGCACGGCGACGAGCAGGCCGGCCGCGACCGCTCCGTGCAGGACGCGGCCCGCCGGACCGCTGACGGGCAGGTCCTTCAACGTCTCCAGCGCGGTGTGCGAGAGCGCGCGCAGCGCCAGCAGCACGAGGTACGGCGTGGGCTCGGGCGGCTCCTGCGCCTGGGACTCCTCCTGCGCGCGCCGCAAGAGGGCGTTGATGACGCCCATCAGCACGCGGCCGGGGCGGCCCGAGGCGATCCAGGAGGCCAACAGGCCGCTGTCGAGCGAGGAGTGCATCTCCGGCGCCTCGAGGAACGCCTTGCGCACGTTGTCGCTCTTCACCGTGGCCGGCGCGATGAACGACGCCGGGCGCGCCGCCCGCGGGTCGAAGCCGTCGAGCAGGATCAGCCGGTCGTACTCGTGCTCGCGCAGCGCCGGCCGGTGCCGCACGCAGAGCAGGAAGAAGAGGTCGCGGACGGCGGCGCTGAGCGCATGCTCGACCTCGGCGTCGACGTGCACCGGCACCCGCAGGTCGGCCAGCGAGGTGCCGAGGTGGAAGCGGAGCGCCCGCCCGTCCATCCGCAGCGTGTCGGTGAGCGTCCTCCCCGGCAGCTGCCGGCGTAGCCGCGCGATCAGGTCGAGCCGCTCTTCGGCATAGCCCACGCGTGCAGTTTAGCAGTAAGAAGCGCGGATGCGTCGCTCGATCCCGTTGCTTTCGCTGCTTCTCGCCGGCTGCCCGGGCCTCGGACAGGTCGCCTTCGACGTCGATTCGCCCGGCCAGTCCACCGTTCGCGGCTCACCCGCCGGCGGCCTGTTGCCGACCTTTCCCGGCTTTCCCGCGTTCGGCGGAATGACCTTCTCGCAGAACCAGAGCTTCGCCAACAACAACACCAACAAGGACCACGTCAGCTCGTGCAGGGTCAGCAAGTTGACGCTCAAGATTGTCACCCCCACGACGCAGGCGCTGTCGTTCATCCAGAAGATCGAGTTCTTCATCGAGGCGCCCAACCAGCAGAAAATCCGCATCGCCGAGGCGCTCACCATCCCGTCCGGCGTGGAGTCGATAGACCTGACGATTGACGATCAAGAGCTCGCCCCTTACGCCAAAGCCGACAGCTTCTCGATCACCACCACCGGGACGGCTTCGGTCCCGCCGCAGGACACCACCATCGAAGCCGATCTGACGCTCCACATCGTCGCCAACGTGCTGTAGATTGCGCGCCCTATGAAGAAGATCGAAGCGATCATCAAGCCCTTCAAGCTCGACGAGGTGAAGGAGGCGCTGGCCGACGTGGGCGTCCTCGGGCTCACCGTCACCGAGGTGAAGGGGTTCGGCCGTCAGAAAGGCCACACCGAGCTCTACCGGGGCGCCGAGTACGTCGTCGACTTCCTGCCAAAAGTGAAGGTGGAAGTCGTTCTTTCGGACGAAATGGTCCCGCGGGCACTGGAAGCCATCGAGCGGGCCGCCAAGACTGGACGCATAGGGGACGGGAAGATTTTCGTTTCGACCATCGACGAGGTGGTCCGCATCCGCACCGGCGAACGGGGCGAGCCAGCTTTGTAACAGGAGGGCATCGATGCCCAAGGGCAAGGACGTCATCGGACTCGCAAGCGACAAGAAGGCCGTGATGGTCGATCTGAAGTTCATGGACTTCCTCGGCCTCTGGCAGCACTTCACCATCCCGATCTCGGAACTGAACGAAGCCGTCTTCGACGAGGGCCTCGGCTTCGACGGCAGCTCGATCCGCGGCTGGGCGCCGATCCACGCCAGCGACATGCTGGTGTTCCCAGACCCGGACACGGCGGTGATGGATCCGTTCATGAAGGACGCGACGCTGTCCCTGATCTGCAACATCTTCGATCCGATCACCAAGGAGCCTTACTCGCGCGACCCGCGCTTCATCGCGCAGAAGGCCGAGCGCTTTCTGAAGCAGACCGGCCTCGGTGACACGGCCTACTACGGCCCCGAGGCGGAGTTCTTCATCTTCGACGGCGTCAGTTACGACACCGGCGTCAACCACGCCCACTACCGCATCGAATCTCGCGAGGGCCAGTGGGAGACGGGGCACGCCCGCGAGACGCACTTCGACGGCAAGCACGCCCACGAGGTGCCGAACCTCGGCTACAAGCCGCGCTACAAGGAAGGCTACTTCCCGGTCGCGCCGATCGACTCGCAGCAGGACCTCCGCACCGAGATGGTGCGGGTGATGGAGCAGGTCGGCATCCAGGTCGAGCGGCAGCACCACGAGGTCGCGACCGCGGGCCAGGCGGAGATCGACATCCGCTTCGACAGCCTCGTCCGCTGCGCCGACAAGCTGATGTGGTTCAAGTACATCATCAAGAACGTCGCGCTGCGGAACGGCAAGACGGTGACGTTCATGCCGAAGCCCCTCTACGGCGACAACGGCTCGGGCATGCACACCCACCAGTCGATCTGGAAGGGCGGCAAGCCGCTCTTCGCCGGCGACGGCTACGCGGGCATGAGCGAGATGGCGATGCACTACATCGGCGGCCTGCTCAAGCACGCGCGGGCGCTGGCGGCGCTCTGCAATCCGACCACGAATAGCTACAAGCGGCTGGTGCCGGGATTCGAGGCGCCGGTGAACCTCGCATACTCTTCGCGCAACCGGAGCGCGTCGATCCGCATCCCGATGTATTCGCCGTCGCCGAAGGCCAAGCGGCTCGAGTTCCGCTCGCCGGACCCGTCGTGCAACCCATACCTGGCGTTCGCGGCGATGCTGATGGCGGGGCTCGACGGGATCGAGAACCGGGTCGATCCGGGCGATCCGCTCGACAAGGACATCTACGGCCTGTCGCCGGAAGAGTTGAAGGACGTGCCGAAGATGCCGGGCTCGCTGGAGGAGGCCCTCGACTGCCTGAAGAAGGACCACGAGTTCCTCTTGAAGGGCGACGTCTTCACGCAGGACGTGATCGAGGCCTGGATCGACACCAAGATCGAGAAGGAGCTGAACCCGGTCCGGCTGCGACCGTCGCCGATGGAATTTGCGCTTTACTTCGACATTTAGCCTCGTACTAGCGTGTACGCCGGCGGCCGCGCGCAAGCCCGTGGATCCATCGGCGTTGCGCGGGGTTACGCTCGGCGTGCCGGCGCCGGCGGATGCGCGCCCGACGCCCGGGATCGGCTGCGGGCAAGTCTCGCAGGACCTCGCGCTGCGCGCGCACAAGGCCCTGGTGGCGGCGTTCAGCGACACGGGCGCCAACGTGACCAACGCCAGCAACGGGCCGCTGGTGCTCACGGTCGCGCTGCGCGAGGCGACGATGGGTCCGGAAAACGAACGTCCGCGGCGAACGGACAAGCCCGTGCAGCAGGGGGGACCGGATGCGCCGGCGATCGATCAGCCGCAACAGAGCTGGTTCAACTCGGGCCAGGGAAACGTGCTGGTCGTGCTCGATGCGACGCTGTCTCGCGACGGTGCGGCCGTCTGGCGCGACACCGTGACCGGCCACGCACAGTCTGCCCCTTGCGTGCAGGCGGTCGACAAGGTCCACGAAGCGCTGTCGGACGCGGTCGAGACGCTGCGCGCCCGCGTGATCCCGCTCGTCAGAGGCCCTTGAGCCGGTAGTTGGCGACGCCGCTGGTCGATTTCTGCTCGACCAGCTTGCCCTCGCGGACCAGGTCGTCGAGCAGGACCGAAGCGGTGAAGTGGTCGATGTGCAGGTCGGTCGAGATCGCCTCTGCGCTGACCAGCAGCTTCTGCCGCATCATCCGCACGATGGTGTCTTTCTGTTCCTGTTTCTTCTGTAAAGTCGCGACGTTGCTCTTCATGCCGCGGCGGATGCCGAGGATCACCAGCGCCAGCACGGCGAGGCCGACGAGGGGAAAGACGATGTCGCCGTGGTCGTCGATCCAGTACCAGAGCTGGTGCGCGTCGTCGTCGGCCGGCGGGTGCGGCTTGTGCGGGCGCGGCCGGAAGCCGCGCGGCGCGAAGGCGAGCGCGAAAGCGATCAGCTCGTGGCAGAGTGCCGGCAGCACGGCGGCGTACCTACGGCAGAAGTCGGAGGGGATCAAGTCGGATGCTGCGCGGAGCCGTGCTCGGTGTGATTGCGGGAGCGGCGATC
>VBLM01000279.1 GCA_005879095.1 Deltaproteobacteria bacterium | reverse complement strand
AAAAGTATACGCAGTATTCAATCCGCTGATCCAGCTCTTGCGTCCGATCCCACCCATCGCCTTCATCCCACTCGCCATCCTCTGGTTCGGCCTCGGCAACCCGCCCGCTTTCTTCCTCATCGCGCTGGGCGCGTTCTTCCCGGTGCTGATGAACACCATCGCCGGCGTGCGCAACGTCGACGCCATCTACGTCCGCGTCGCGCAGAACCTCGGCGCCCCGCCCGCCACCCTCTTCCGCCGCGTCCTCCTCCCCGGCGCGATGCCGTCGATCCTGGCTGGCATGCGCGTCGGCATCGGCGTCGCCTTCATCTGCGTGATCGTCGCCGAGATGATCGCCGTCAACAACGGCCTCGGTTATCGAATCCTCGAAGCGCGCGAGTACTTCTGGTCCGACAAGATCATCGCCGGCATGATCTCCATCGGCGTGATCGGCCTCGCCATCGACGGCGGCATGGCGCGGCTCAACGATCGCCTGCTGCGCTGGCACCGCGGGATCGAAAATGCCTGACGCGGCGGTGCACATCCGTGGCGTGCGCAAGCAGTTCACGCAGACCATCCGCGCATTGGAAAACATCGACCTCGACGTCGCGCCGGGCGAATTCGTCTGCCTGCTTGGGCCGTCGGGCTGCGGCAAGTCCACGCTGCTCAACGTCATCGCCGGCTTCATCGCGCCCGACGAGGGCACGGTCGAAGCCTTCGGCAAGCCGGTGAGAGCGCCCGGCCCCGAGCGCGCGATGGTCTTCCAGGAGTACGCGCTCTTCCCCTGGATGACCGTCTTCGAAAACATCGCCTTCGGCCTCGAGATCAAGCGCGCCAACGGGATCGCCCCGACGGTGGAACGGCTCCTCGACAAGCTCTCGCTCAAAGGCTTCAGCGATCGCTTCCCGAAAGATCTTTCCGGCGGCATGCGTCAACGGGTCGCCATCGCCCGCGCGCTGGCCATCGAATCGCCGATGCTTTTGATGGACGAACCGTTCGGCGCGCTGGACGCCCTCACCCGCCGATCGATGCAGGACGACCTGCTCCGGATCTGGTCCGAACTGAAGCGCACCATCGTCTTCGTGACGCACGGCATCGACGAGTCGGTCTACCTCGCCGACCGGGTGGTGGTGATGACCTACCGGCCCGGAACCGTGAAGAGAATCGTCGAAATCCCGCTGCCGCGACCGCGCGATCCGGGCTCGCCGGAATTTGCCCGTACTGTGCGCGAGTTGACCGCGCTCGTGCAGGAGGAGCAACGCCGGCATGAACGCGAGGAATTCTCGTGATTTGCAAACGCTTTCGATAACGATTCCAAACCGGGGTGTCTTGACAGACAAACGTCGCGCCACCTAAGGTGCCCGCCGACGTACATATCGCCGCAGCGTTATCCGGCCCAGGAGGACGCATGAGCTCTGCCACCGAAGCGGCCCCGATCGATACCGGTCAACGAGCAATCCTTCCTGCCGAGGAGCGGCTGGTCATCGTCGCCTCGTCGGTCGGCACCGTCTTCGAGTGGTACGACTTCTATCTCTACGCGATCCTCGCGCCCTTCTTCGCCGGCGTGTTCTTTCCCCCCGGTAACGTGACCGCGGCGCTGCTCGGCGCCTTCGGCGCGTACGCGGCAGGCTTCCTGGTCCGCCCCTTCGGCGCGCTGATCTTCGGCCGCATCGGCGACCTCGTCGGACGCAAGTACACCTTCCTCATCACCATCACGGTGATGGGCGTCTCCACCATCCTGGTGGGCTTCCTGCCCGGGTTCAAGACCATCGGCTTCGCGGCGCCGGTGCTCCTGGTGGTGCTGCGCCTCGCGCAGGGCCTGGCGCTGGGCGGCGAGTACGGCGGCGCCGCGACCTACGTCGCCGAGCACTCGCCGGACGACAAGCGCGGCTACGCCACCAGCTGGATCCAGACCACCGCCACCGTCGGCATGCTGCTGGCCCTGGTGGTGGTCGGCATCTGCCGCGTCGTGCAGGAAGCCGCCACCTTCTCCAACTGGGGCTGGCGGATCGCCTTCTGGGGCTCGCTGCCGCTCCTGGCGATCTCCGTCTACATCCGCCTCAAGCTGAACGAATCGCCGGTCTTTCAGCGCATGAAGACCGCCGGCAAGCGCTCCACGTCGCCCATCCGCGACAGCTTCTTCAAGTATCCGAATAACAAGTACGTCGCGCTCGCGCTCTTCGGCGCCACCGCCGGCCAGGGCGTGGTCTGGTACACCGGCCAGTTCTACGCGTTGTTCTTCCTCCTCATCTACCTCAAGCTCGACTTCGTCCACACCTATGAGCTGATCGGGCTCTCGCTCATCATCGGCACGCCGTTCTTCCTCGTCTTCGGCGCGCTCTCCGATCGCATCGGGCGCAAGAACATCATCCTCGCCGGCTGCCTGATCGCGGCCATTACCTACTTCCCGCTCTTCAAAGGCCTCACCCACTTCGTCAACCCGGCTCTCGAGAAGTTCCAGGACTCGACGCAGATCACCGTCTCCGCGACGGATTGCAAGTTCCACATCTTCACCCTGCCCACCACCGTCTTCACGCCCTGCGACAAGGCGAAGGACTTCCTCGGCAAGGCCGGCATCTCCACGCGCATCGGCGCCACCGAGCTGCGTGGATTCGATCAGCCGAAGTACACCGCCGCGCTCAAGGCGGCCGGATATCCGGGCGACAAAGCCGATGTGACGCAGGTGAACTGGGTGATGGCGGAAATCCTCCTCATCATCATGGTCATCTACGTCACCATGGTGTACGGGCCCATCGCGGCCTTCCTCGTCGAGCTGTTCCCGACGCAGATCCGGTACACGTCGATGTCGCTCCCGTACCACATCGGCAACGGCTGGTTCGGCGGCATGCTGCCGCTGCTGGCCACCGCGATGGTGGCCGCGGCGGGCAACATCTACCAGGGCCTCTGGTACCCGATCGTCGTCTCGGTGATCACCGTGATCATCGGCACCCTGTTCCTCCACGAGACCAAGGGCGTCAAGATCCGCGACCAGCAGTTCTGACCGCCGGAGCCCATGAGCGAGCTGACCAAACGGCTCGGCATGCGGCATCCGCTGATCCTCGCGCCGATGGCGGGCGGGCCGTCGACGCCGGCGCTGGTTGCGGCAGTGAGCGAAGCGGGCGGGCTCGGCTCTTACGGCGCCGCGTATCTGCCGCGCGGCAAGGTGCGCGACGTGATTCACGAGATTCGCGCGCTCACCTCGCGCCCGTTCGCGATCAACCTCTTCGCCGACGACGGCGTGGCCGCCGATCCGGACGTGCTGCAGTCCGCGCAGGCCGCGGTGGCGAAGTACCGCGAGGAGGTCGGCCTTCCCCCGACCGCGCCGCCCGCGGAGATCGCGACGCTCGCGGAAGCTTTTCCCGTCCTGTTCGAGGAGCAGGTACCGGTCTTCAGCTTCACCTTCGGAATTCCCTCCGGCGCGGTGCTCGCCGCCTGCCGCAGCGCGGGCATCGTCACCATGGGCACCGCCACCAGCGTGGCCGAAGCGCGCGCTCTCGAGGAGGCGGGCGTCGACCTGGTCTGCGCGCAGGGCGCCGAG
>VBLM01000278.1 GCA_005879095.1 Deltaproteobacteria bacterium | reverse complement strand
GAGATCTTCCACGGGATCTTGAACGACGGCTCGTCGAAGCAGGGAAACACGCGCCGCATGCCGAGCGGTTCGCCCTGCGTGAGCACGTACCACTGCCCGTTTTCCCGCTGTCGATGAGCCCCCTGGTCCTCGCGCTGGGGAAGCTTGCCCTCCCAGTGAATCCTCAACGTCGACGCGCCCGCCGGCAGCGGCTCTGCGAATTGCAAACCGATGAATGCCGGCTGCGCGTCGATCACCGTCGACTTCGGAACCGTGTCGAGGATCTTCAGCTCCTGCGCGTTGAGCCACAACAGCGGCGTCGGGCCCTCGAGCGAGGATCGATGCTCAGCTCGGCGGTGACACGGACCGGCTTCGCGCCCGGCGGCAGGCGCAGGTGCGGCGGGATGATCTGCTGCGCCGAGCCTTCCGGCCGCACGAACTTGAAGGCGAAGCGATCGCTGGTGCCGCGCTTGCCCGCTTTCTGCGCCGCGTTCGGCGACGAGTTCCAGTCGCGCGTGTCCTGCGGGTTGCGGAGGAAATTTCCCTCGGCGGCGAGCTTGAAACCGGCCTTTTGCGCTTCGTCGCGCACCACCTGCTCGTCGATGCGGTGCAGCGTGCTGGTGTCCTGTAAACCGGTGCCCGGCTTCGCGCTGGAATCGATGATCACCAGCGCGCCGCCCGGCTGCAGCGCGTTGAAGATCTCGCGCAGCATGCGGACGCGGTCGACCGGCATGTTGGCGACGTCGTGGTAGATGACGTTGATCACCACCTCGTCGAGGTTCTTCAGCTCCGGCGGCAGCGGGTCGTCGAATGGCCGATCGACGCGCACGATGTTCTTCGCCGCCGGATGCGTGAAGCGCTCCTCGATCGCGTCCTTGAGGAACGAGAGCCAGCTCGGATCGTTCTGCATATAGGCCGTGCCCGTCGGTCCGACCGCGCGCGCCATCAGCTCCGTCGTGTAGCCGCCGCCGGCGCCGATCTCGGCCGCTTTCATGCCCGCTTTTAGATTCAGGAATTCGAGCGTTTCGGCCGGATGCCGGCCGGCGTCGAGCGCTTTGTCCTTCTCGCTGCGATCGGGCGCGTCGACCACCGCTTTCCACGCCATCTGCGCGTCCGGCTTCGCCGGCGGCGTCGCCGTCGCTTGCGGTGTCGGCACGGGCTGCGGCGGTGTCGTGCAGGCGAACAGGCAGAGGAGCAGCACGGCGGCGCGCTTCATCGGGGCCTCCCTGTGATGAGGCCGCTTCGCTTAGCAGAGCCGACGCGCCGCGGCTACAATGAGCGAATGTTCAGCGTGACGCAGGAACTACCCTTCTGCTACGGCCACCGCCTCTTGCAATATCCGGGCAAGTGCGGCCGCCTGCACGGGCACAACGGCGTTGCGCGCGTCACGCTGCGGTCGGAGCGCCTCGACGCGCAGGGAATGGTGGCCGATTTCGACGCCATCGAGCGCTCGCTGCGCGGCTTTCTCGACGAGGCCATCGATCACCGGCTGCTGCTGCACAGCGGCGATCCGCTCTGTGCCGCGCTGCGGACCGCCGGCGAGGAGTTCGTCGCGGTGGAGTTCAATCCGACGGCGGAGAACATCGCGCGGATGATCTTCGAGCATGCGCGGCGCGCGGGATTTCCGGTGGTCGAAGTGCAGCTGGTCGAGCAAGAGGGCAGCATCGCCGGCTACGCGCCGTGAAAACGGCCTGGTACGTCGATTTCTTCGCGCGCGACTACGCGCGGCTCTATTCGTTCGAGCCCGAACGATCGGCGCGCGAAGCGGCCTTCGTGCGGCGCGCACTGGAGCTGCGGCCGGGAGCGCGCGTGCTCGATCTGTGTTGCGGCCGCGGCCGCCATCTGCGCGAGCTTCAGGCGGTCGGAATCGATCTGCATCTCGACTCGCTGCGCGGGTTGCCGGCGGCCTGCGCGGAGATGCGTTTCCTGCCGCTGCGCAGCGGCGCGCTCGATGCGGTGGTGAGCCTCTTCTCTTCCTTCGGCTACCTCGAGAGCGACGGCGAAGATGTACGCGTGCTGCGCGAGATCGCGCGCGTGCTGCGGCCGGGGGGCGGCGTGCTCCTCGATCTCCTCAACCGCGAGCACGCGCTGGCCGGATTCGTGCCCTCCGTGCAGCGGGTCGAGGAGGACGGCACGCTGGTGGTCGAGCAGCGCCGCTTCGACGCGCTGACCGGCCGGCTGACGACGTCGTTCGTGCTCGTCTCGCCCTCGGGCGAGCGGATCGATTCCGCCGGCCACTCGCTGCGGCTGTACACGCTCACCGAGCTCGCGCGCATGCTGGCTGCAGCCGGCCTGCGCCTGACTCGCGTCTACGGCGGTTTCGAGGGCGAAGACTACGCGCTCGAGTCGGTGCGGATGATCGCCGTGGCCCGCGTCACTTGACGAAGTTGTAGTCCATCGGTCCCGCGCGCCGCGTGAGCAGCAGACACTCGCCACTCGCCCCGCAGTCGAGCTCGTGGTGCGTCTTCGCCGGAATCACCACGTAGCTGCCCGGCACCAGCTCGTGCGGCTTCCCGTCGAGCAGGAGCG
>VBLM01000277.1 GCA_005879095.1 Deltaproteobacteria bacterium | reverse complement strand
GGAGACGGCGCGCGATTTCGACTGGCACGCGAGCGCGTACGCCGATTACGCGCGCGACCCGCTGCGGCTGATTTCGCTGGATGCGCCGGACCAGATCCGGCTGCTCCGCAACCAGTCGATGCTGCATCTCGGCGCTTCGGTCGGCTTCGGCGAGCATTTCGAGGTGGGCGCGGTACTGCCGATCGCGCTCGCGCAGGGTTCGGGCGCCGCGCCGATGCTGGGCGGCTCTCTGCAGAACGGCGTCGCGTCGGCCGGGCTCGGCGACCTGCGGCTGCTACCGAAAGCGCGGCTCTTCACGCTAGGTCCGGTGGTGCTCGGCGCGGGACTGTCCTTGACGCTGCCGACCGGCCGCAGCGACGCGTTCCTCAGCCAGGGGTCGATCACCGCCACGCCGACCGCGCTGTTCGAGCTGCAGCTTCCGGTGCGGGTGCTGGCGAACCTCGGCATCGTGCTGCGGCCGGGCCAGCGCCTGACCAATCTCGACGTCGGGAATGCGCTCGCGTATGGCATCGCCGGCGAAGCGCCCATCGCCCGCAAGCTCTCCGCGATGCTCTCGCTGCAGGGCGAAGCCAACTTCGGCAAGGCGGGCGCGGTCGAGCGGCCGATGGAGCTGATGGCCGCCCTCAAGTGGAACGCGCTCCGCGGCGTCGACGTGATCGGCGGCGGCGGGCCGGGCCTGACCAACGGCTACGGGACGCCGCGATACCGGGTCTTCCTTTCGCTCGCGTTCACGCCGGCGGCGCTGCCGTCGCGCAAGGTGGCGCTGCCGCCGCTCGCCCCCGAGCCGGTGATGGAGCTGCCGGGGTCGATGGTGCTCGCCGAGCCGCCGCCTCCGCCGGCCGTGCTGGCCAGCACTTCGTTCGAGACGATGCCGGAGCCGGAATTGGCCAAGCTCGACGACGACACCGGCAAGATCGACTTGCTCGCGCCGGTGAACTTCAAACACGACAAGGACGTGTTGCTGCCGGAATCGCGCGGCGTGCTCGACGCGGCAGCGGCGGTGCTGCTGGCGCATCCCGAGATCGAGCGCGTGCGGGTGGAAGGCCACACCGACAACCACGGCAAGCCGAAGTACAACAAGACGCTCTCCGATCGGCGCGCGAAAGCGGTGGTGCGCTACCTGATCGAGAAGGGCGTCGAGCCACAGCGGCTGACGTCGGAAGGATTCGGCGACGCCCGCCCGGTGATGCCGAACGGCACCGAATCCGGTCGCGCCAGGAATCGGCGGGTCGAGCTGGTGATCATCGGAATGAAGCTCGCGCGCGGTTAGTCGCGGAAGTTTTCGAACATCAGGTCGACTTTGAGCTCGTCCTGCTTGCCGCGGGCCATCTGGATCACGGACTGAAGGTCGTCGCGGCTCTTGCCGGAGACGCGGACGGCGTCGCCCTGGATCGAGCCCTGCACTTTCAGCTTGCTGTCCTTGATCATCTTGACCAGCGCCTTGGCCTTCTCGGTCTCGATGCCCTGCACGAACGTCAGCGTCTGCTGGACGTGCTTGCCGCTCTGCTCGATCGCGCCGTACTTGAGCCCGCGCAGCGGCACGCCTCGCTTGGCCATCTTCTCGACCAGAACCGTGCGCGCCGCCTCCAGCCGCTGCTCGGCCGTGGAGCGCAATTTGATGCCCTTCTCCGGCGCGGTCACGCGTTCCAAAGACGTCTCGGTGCCCTTGAAGTCGTAGCGCTGGTCGATCTCCTTCTTCGCCTGCTGGAAGGCATTGTCGACTTCCTGCTCGTTCACCTTGCTGACGATGTCGAAGCTCGGCATGTCACATCTCCAGTACGACCGGCAGAACCATCGGCCGCTTCTCCAGCCCTTTCTTCCAGACGGAGCGCACCGCGCGGCGCAGCGCCTCTTCCACCATTCCGTGGTCGGTGCGCTGGGCGGGCGCCAGCTCGGCGAGCGCGTCGAGCGCTGCCTGCCGCGCCTGGGCCATGCGCGAGTCGTCGAGGCCGGCCACGCCCTTGCCCAAGAGCTCCGGACCGCGCACGACTTCGCCGCTCTTGTGATCGAGGACACAGAGGCAGACCAGCATGCCAGTCTCGGCGAGCAACTGGCGGTCGCGCAGCGCCACTTCGCCGACATCGGCAAATGCGCCCCGCGCGTCGAGATAGAGCCGGCCGGCGGAGACCGCGCGCGGGACGGCGGCCACGATCTCGTCGCGGCGCAGCTCGACCGCGTCGCCGTCCTCGATCACGACGCAGGCCAGCGGGTTGATTCCGGCCATCTCGGCGGTGCGCGAGTGCGCGGCCAGCATCCGATACTCGCCGTGGATGGGGACGAAACTGCGCGGGCGGACGAGGTCGATCATCATCCGCTGCTCGCCCTGGCAGGCGTGGCCGCTGGTGTGGATCAGCTCCCCCGAGCCGGAGCTGCTGGAGAGGACGCGGCAGCCGCGGCGGACGAGGTGGTCGATGATGTTGCCCAGCGCGCGGTCGTTGCCGGGGATGACGCGGCTGGACAGGATCACCAGATCGTTCTTCTCCAGTTGCACCGATGGGTGCTCGCCGAGCGCCAGACGGGCCAGCGCGCTGCGCGCCTCGCCCTGCGCTCCGGTACACAGGACGACCAGCTCGCGCGGCGCGAAGTGGCCGGCCGCCTCCGGA
>VBLM01000276.1 GCA_005879095.1 Deltaproteobacteria bacterium | reverse complement strand
CGAGAGCCGACAGCCGCGCGAGATACTCCTCCACGGGAGGAAGAAGCGGGTCGACGATGATGGCCTCGGAACCCGACGCGACGAGGTAGCTGCGGCATTCGGAAAGAACGCCATTCAGCTCCTCGAAGATCATCCCTTGTGCACTTTCGTCAGCGAGGCCTGGGCGGTCGCCGTCATCACCACTTCCGAGATGTTGACGTGCGGCGGCCGGGTCGCGACCCAGATGATCGCCTCGGCCACGTCCGCGGCCGTGAGCGGCTGCCAGCCTTCGTAGACTTTCTTCGCGCTCGCCTCGTCCCCGAGCCGCACGACGGAGAACTCCGTCTCCGCCATGCCCGGATCCATCTCGGTCACCCGAATCCCGGTCCCCGACAGCTCGAGCCGGAGCGTCTCCGAAATCACCCGCACCGAGTGCTTGCTCGCGGCATACACCGCCCCACCTTCGTACACCCCGCGCGCCGCGTACGAGCCGAGGTTGATCACATGGCCGCGCCTGGCCGCGATCATCTTCGGGAGCAGCGCGCGCGTCACGCGGACCAGCCCGATCACGTTGGTCTCGATCATCCCGACGAGATCCTCGTCCTTCATCGCCGCCAGATGGTCGCGCCCGAGCGCGAGGCCGGCGTTGTTGAGCAGGATCTCCGGCGTGCCCGCCTCGGCGCAGAACGACTCGATGCTCTCCTTCGACCGCACATCGAGTGCCTGGACGCCGGCCTCGGGCGAGCCGGCCCGCTCGCAAGCCTGGGCCACCTCGCGCAGCCGCTCGACCCGCCGCGCACCGAGGAACAACGGATGTCCGAGCTTCGCGAACCCGAGCGCGGCGGCTTCTCCGAATCCGGAGCTGGCGCCGGTGATGACGACGAGTCCCTTGCTCATAGCGCGGTCACGTCGAGCGGCAGCGGCAGCTCGCGGCATCCCTCGGCGTTCGAGCGATACGCCGTCTCGATGATCTGGATGCACGCGACTGCCTCGCGCAGCTCGCGGTTGACGAAATCGCCCGATCGCATCGCGGTCTTGAACTGATCGAAGAGCGAGTTGAACCACTTCGTGTGCGAGGCGTCCATCCAGTCGCTCTCGATCACGCCCTTCTCCAGCTTGCCTTGACTGGTGAGCTCCCAGTCGTCGTCGTCGATCACCAGTGCGCCCTCGCTTCCCTGCAGCGAGTACACCACCTTGCGGACGCCGGCGGTCCAGGTGAGGAAGGTGTGTGCGAATCCGTTCGGGAAGGTGAGGACGCAGTTCAGGTTGTCCTCGGTGTCGTAACTCTTGTCGAGCGTGAGCGTCTTCGCCGTCACGTGGGTCGGCAGCGAGCCGAGCCAGGCGAAGGTCAGGTAGAAGCTGTGCGATCCGTGGTCCATCGCGATGCCGCCGCCGGAGGTCTTGCGGTCGCGGCGCCAGTCGGTGCGCCATTCCTTCACGCCCTTGGCGTGCGTGGTGCGGAAGGTGTTCAGTGTGACCGCGCGGACGGTGCCGATGCGGCCTGACCGGATCACGTCCTGCGCGAACTTCACCACCGGCGCGTGCTTGTAGTTGTGCGCGGGGAAGACGACGCGGCGATGCTTTTTCGCCCCCTCGACCAGGCTGCGGGCTTCGGCCAGCGTCGTCGTCAGCGGTTTCTCGCAGAGGACGTGGATGCCACGGGCCAGCGCCGCCAGCGCGATCTCGGCGTGGACGTTCGGCGGCGTCGAGATGTCGATGAAATCGAGCTCCTTCTCGTTCGCCAGCAGCTCCTGCCAAGTATTGTAGAAGCGCGCGTCCGGCGCGGCGGCGCGGGCGGCGTCGAGGCGCGCGGGGCAGACGTCTGCGAAGGCGGCGATCTCGACGTCGTCGCGCTTCTGGTAGGCGGGAAAGTGGCCCTTTCCCGAGATGAATCCGAACCCGACGATTGCGCCCTTCAGCATCCATTCTCCTTGTGATCGCGCGCGGTGTAGCAGAGTCCCGACTTGCGGGGAAGCGTGCGGGCCACTAAGGAGAGGCATGGTCACCCGCGGCTTCTTCGCCCTCCTCGCCTTTCTCCGCATCGCCGCCGGCCTCTCGCTCCTCACGTCCGGCCTGCAGAAGCTCGCCTGGTTCGGCAGCACGACCTCTCTCGATCAGAAGCTCGCCGACTGGGCGCAGCACCCGGCGAACGGCATGGTGGCGAAGTACGTCGCCTTCGCCACCGCGCACCACGGCCTCTTCGCGCGCCTGGTCGTGCTCGGCGAGCTGAGTCTCGGGGCGCTCTTGATCCTCGGTTTTCTCACCCCGCTCGCCGCGCTGCTCGCCTTCGCGATGGTGCTGCAGTTCCAGCTCGCCAGCGCGCAGATTTTTTCGATGGGCTACCTGCGCGGCCAGAGCGGCCTCGCGTATCTACTCATCTATCCGGTGCTCTTCTTCGGCCGCGCCGGAACGGCCTTCGGCGTCGACGGGATGCTCTCGCGCCGCGGCGCCAAACCGCCAGCGCCATGATGGTCCGCGTACGCGAACTGTCAGTTTGCTGCCGTGATCGGCGGGCGCTTTCGCCGGCGGAGGACGTCGCGGGCTTCGAGTGAGCCGCATTCCTTCGAGGTCGCCGCGCTGGTCAACAGCGCTTCCGCGCGCGGATCGGCCACCAGCGCGAGCTTACGCACTGCTTCCTTGCGGCCGGCGCAGGCGGCGTGCGGGTCGGACAGCTCGGCCCCGGCGGCGGCGAGACGGTCGGCGTCGGTGGCGGCGCCGGACAGCTCCAGCACTTCCAGCGCGTCGTTGCGCGAGACGGCCCGAGAGGAGGCGAGCAGCCGACGCACCGGGCCGGCGCCGCGGCGGCCCACTTTCTCGCCCAGAAGCCGGTTCAGCGCCCGCCGCCATTGTGCCGGGAACGTCTCGGCGTCGAGCTGATCGCAGAGTGCGGCGATGGCCCCGTCGTCGATCGCCGAGGGGTCCTGCTGCGCGGCCGCGGCGAAATCGGCGAACGAGAGCCCGAGCTTCCCCAGCGCGTGCTCGGCCTTTCCGCGCAGCACGGCGACGCGAGGCTCGACGGCGCGCGGCGTGTCGGCCAGATGCCGGCAGCGCGCTGGACCGGGTCCTGCTGGATGCCGTGCTCCCCCGCGGCCGCCGCGACCAGCAGCAGGGCCGCAGCCGCCCAGACGACCTTGCGCTGCGCGATCGAGAGCGCTTTCTCCGTCACCATCCTGAGTTGCAGGGCGAACGCCGGGTCCGGGAGCCGTCCCAGCCGCCACAGCGCCCGGCCGCCGTACGGCAAGTGCCGGTCCGGCCCGCGGACCGCGCGACGCA
>VBLM01000275.1 GCA_005879095.1 Deltaproteobacteria bacterium | reverse complement strand
AGCCGGGCGTCCGCCAAGCCGCGTGGAACGAGGCCACAGCGCCGAAGCTCGCGCCCATCAGGCAGCGGGCCTGCGGGCGGTCGAGCAGCGGAAATCGCCGCGCGAGTTCCGGCGCCAGATCTTCGGTGAGGAAGCGCGCGTGGTTGTCGTCGGCGGCGTACTCGCGCAGGCGGTCGGGCGAGTCGGTGAAGGCGACGATCAGCTCGGGGATCTCGAGCCGGTGGATCAGGTTGTCGAGGATGGTCTTGATACCAGCGTAGTTCAGGTAATCGCTGCCGTCGTGCACGACGAGCATCGGATATTGACGGCTGCGGCGGAAGCGCGCCGGCAGGTAGAGCGCGCCGGCGCGGCGGCCGAGGGCGTTGCTCTCGATGACCAGCGGCTCGAGCGTGCCGGGGCGAGCCGTCGGATCCGGACGCGTCCACGGCGGCGGCTCGTAGCCTTCGCCCTGCAGGACCGAGTTGGCGCCGAACGGATCGCGCGCGCGGTTGGGGTTGAGCGGATCTTCCAGCCACGTGCTGTTGCCGTGGTGATTGATCTCGTACTTGTATTCGACGCGCGAGCCGCGCGGGATTTCCACCGTCAGGTACCAGAGGTCGGTCCCAGGCACTCGCGCGAGCGACGTCGACGACTCGAGGCCGTAGATCCAGTGGCGCAGGTTGACAGCGTCGGCTTCACCTTTCCAGACGAAGGTGACGCTCGGGCCCTCGACGATCGGGACGCGCCGGCCGCTGAGGAACGCCTCCGCCTTGGCGCCGTCGGGCTGGGACGCGAGCAGCTCCTGGATGGCGAGAGTCATCGCACCTCCAGGGGGCGGTGCGTGCCTTCTTCGCGCAGCTCGATGACGCCGGCGGCGCGGACAAGGTTGCCGTCGCGGCACACCACGCTGGAGCCAGAAGGCAGCGCCAGGCACACCGCCGGAGCAAAGCGCTGTGCCAAGAGGCGCACGCGGTCGGTGTCGTCGAGCTGCAGCCGCTGCTCGGGCTGCGGCAGCGCCACGACGTCGTGGACCAGGCCCATGCCCTTGTCGAGCACTTCGCTGGCGCCGGGGCCTTGCGGCGGATCGTCGTGGAAGAGCACCACGCGATCGGTGACGGCCATGGCGCCGCCCGACCAGGCGAAGACGATCTTGCCCGCGGTGAGCGCTTCGATGCCGAAGAGCGCGAGCCGGTTGATCAGCGTGGCCACGTGACCGCCGGCGATGGCGATGGCGGCGCAGCCCTTGATCAGCGCGGCGATCTCGCGGCGGTGCTTCAACGCCGAGGGCCGCTCATTCAGCGACCAGCGCTTTTCGAACTCCGCGTGCAGCCGCGCGCAGTTGGCCAGGTGCCAGGTATCCAGCTCGCGGATGGCGTCGACCGAGGCCTGGCGCTGCTCGGTGGCGATGTCCGGCGGCGCCGGCCGCTTGCGGATGATCCGCTCCGCATCGAGCGCGTGCTCGACACGGATGCGATAGAAATCCTGCCGGTGCCGCAGCGCCTCCTGGCGCTCGCGGTGCGCGGCGCGCAGCTCGGGGTCGTCGCGAAACAGCTCCTCGCCGCGCGCATGCAACTTGAGGTTCACCGTCTCGCGCGGCGCGAGGTGCTCGCGCAGATCCTCGTCCTCGCTCTCTCGCTCCTGCCACCCGGCAGTGATGAGCGCGACGCGCCCGGTGACGTACTGCCGCGACATGGCGGCGGCCAGCGTCGGATCGAAGCGCTGCGCCCCGAGCAGCACCACGGCGTTCGGACCGGACGGCATTCAGCGCGCCCGCACCTTGGCGGTCTGTCCGACGAAGTCGAGCATCCGGCGCAGCTCGTCGTAATCGGGGTGCTTGAGACGCATCCAGGCGTTGGCCATGAAGCCCGCTTCCACGGGCTGCGTGGGCGTGCCGGGCGACGGGAGATGCTGGTCGATGATCCAGCCGCCGAAGCGGCGGTGGACTTCATCGATTCCCTCGTAACCGGCGATGACGCCATCGCGATCCGGCCGCAGCGCGATGATGCCGGCCGCGAACCACCGCGAGAGCGACTGGCTGGGCTTGCCCCACACGACCGCCATCGCCCACTCGCGGTAGATGTCGAACTCGTTGCCGGTCGCGTACAGGTCCCAGGCGCGCACGCCGGGCGGGCGGCAGCCGATCTCGCTGAACTTGAGCCCCTTGGGTCCCGCGAACCATTCCATGTGCGTGGCGCTGGTCTCGATGCCCAGCACCTGCACCACTTGGCGGCCCATCTGCCGGAGCTCGCCGTAGCCGGGAGCGTCGATGCGGTTGGTGGAGATGAACTGCGGGTGTCGAAGAAGCCCTCGTGGCCTTCGATGAACTCCTCGACGGCGACGCTGCCGCCGAACGAGCCGAGCGCGCGCGCCAGCTCGCCGACGTTGTCGACGCGCACCGTCCCGGAAGCGCCGGCCGCGTCGCGCGGCTTGACCACGAGCGGGAAGCCTACCTTCTCGGCGAAGGCGCGGATCTCGACGGGATCGGCCGAGCCGATCGACTGTGCGGTGGGAATTCCCGCAGCGCGCAGTGCTTCTTTCATCGCGGGCTTGTCGCGGCAGAGGAAGGTTGTCTTCACGCTGGTGCCGGGAATTCCGCACGATTCCCTTACCCGCGCCGCGCACATCACGTGCGCCTCGACGACGGCCTCGAGCCGGTCGACGCGCACCTTCGACTGCACGAAGCGCACCGCGCGCTCGACCTGCGCGAGGTCGGTGACGTTGCCGACCTGCTCGTAGTGCGTCAACCAGTGGCGCAACTCGGGGTCGAGCGATTCCTTCGGCCGCTCGCCGATGCCGGTGACGCGCGCGCCGACCGCGTGGAGCGCGCGCACGAACTCGCGCTGGTTGGGGGGAAAAACCGGCTCGAGGAACACGACGTCGGGAGTCATCGCGCGGAGCCTAGCACTGCACTATGGTCAGATCATGAGGATCCTGTTCGTCTCGTCCGAAGTCGCGCCCTTCGCCAAGACGGGAGGGTTGGGCGACGTGGCGGCCGCTCTGCCGAGGCACTTGCAGGCGCTCGGCCACGAGGTCCTCGTTTTCTTGCCCTTCTACGCCCGCGTGAAGGAGCCGGTCACCGAGCTCTTGCCCGCCATCGATTTCCAGCTCGGGCCGCACCGGATC
>VBLM01000274.1 GCA_005879095.1 Deltaproteobacteria bacterium | reverse complement strand
CAGCGCCGTCTGCAGCTCGGCGGTCCGCTCGCGCACGCGGCGCGCGAGGCCCTGGTGGTACCGCGAGCGCGCGTTGGCGAGCCGGCTGCGGCTCCAGGCGCGCTCGACGGCGCGCACCAGCTCGGTCACCCGTGGCGGCTTGAGCAGGTAGTCGGCGGCGCCGCGCCTGAGGCAGTCGACCGCGCTCTCGGTGTCGCCGTAGCCGGTGAGCATCACCACCGCCGCGTTCGGATGCCGCTGCAGCACCTGATCGAGCAGCCACAGCCCGTCGTGTGCGGGCATCTTCATGTCGCAGAGGATGAGGGGCAGGTCGTCGCCGCGCAGCATCTGCAGCGCGGCTTCGGCGCTGTCCGCCTGGCGGACGACGTAACCCTCCTCGCGAAGCACGGCGGAGAGCACTTCGCGCACGGCGCGGTCGTCGTCGACGACCAGCACGGTCGGCGGCTGCTGCGCCTTCTCGACGGCCGTCAGCTCGGGCGGGGTATCGATCGGGTTGTCGCCGGATTCAGCCATGCCGCGTTTGCAGCATGGACAGCGCAATCGTGCCAAGTCAAATGAGAAATTTGGCACGCCGGCGGTCGATTGACACCGGGCGTCAAGGGGGATACGCCGGGTCTCCCACAGGGGGAACCGCACCATGGCCGAGCCCGTACCACACAACGAATCCGCCAACGCACACACTACTTTTTCCGGCTCATCCCCAGCCACGCGCGCTCCGCAGGGCACGGTCACGCCGCAGGGCACGCTCGCGGTCTACGAGCCCGGCAGCGGCAAGCTGCTCGGCGAAGTGCGCGTCGCGACCGCGGCGCAAGTGCGCGAAACCGTAGCCGCGGCCAAAGCGGCGCAGGCCGAATGGGCGCGCAAATCGTTCGCCGAGCGGCGCGAGGTGCTGCTGCGCTTCAAGGACCTGCTGCTGCAGCGGGCCGACGAGTTCTGCGACCACATCTCGCGCGAAAACGGAAAGACGCGGAACGAGGCGTTGTTCATGGAGGTGCTGCCGGTCGCCGATGCGACGACCTGGTACGCCAACAACGCGCGCAAGCTCTTGAAAGACGAGAAGCTCTCGCTGCACATGTTTCCACACAAGAAGTCGTACCTGCGCTTCTATCCGCGCGGCGTGATCGGGCTGATTTCGCCGTGGAACTATCCCTTCTCGATCCCGACCGGCGACGCGGTGGCCGCGCTGATGGCGGGCAACGCGGTGATCGTCAAGCCGAGCGAGTACACGCCCATCATCATGGAGAAGACCCGCGCGCTCCTCGAGGAGGCCGGGCTTGCGCGCGGGCTGTTCGGTGTCGTGCAGGGGAAGGGCGACGTCGGCGCCGAGATGATCCGCTCCGGCGTGAACATGATCGTCTTCACCGGCAGCGTCGCCACCGGCAAGAAGGTCAACATGGCCGCGGCGGAGCAGATGATCCCGTGCGTGCTCGAATTGGGCGGGAAGGATCCGGCCATCGTGCTGCCGGACGCGGACATCGACAGCGCGGCGAAGAAGATCGCCTGGGGCGCGTTCGCCAACTCGGGACAGACCTGCGCTTCGGTCGAGCGCGTCTACGTGCACGAGAGCATCGCCAAGCCATTCACGGAGAAAGTCGCGGAACTGGCGCGCAACCTGCGGCAGGGTGAGCCGAACCAGCACGACGTCGACGTCGGCGCGATGACCACGCAGATGCAGGTCGACATCATCAAGCGGCACCTCGACGAGGCCAAAGCGCGGGGCGCGAAGATCCTCGCCGGCGGACAGATCACCGTGACGCCGGAGGGCGCGCGGTTCGTGCAGCCGACGGTGCTGACCGGGACGACGCAGGACATGGCGATCATCCGCGACGAGACCTTCGGGCCGATGCTGCCGGTGATGACGTACAAGACGCTCGAAGAGGCGGTGAAGCTCGCGAATGATTCTTCATATGGCTTGTCGGCGTACGTCTTCACACGCTCGCAGTCGAAGGCCGACGAGATCGCCAACCAGCTCATCGCCGGCACTGTGATGCACAATGATACTTTGTATACTCACGCGGCGCCGGAGACGCCGTGGGGAGGCGTGAAGTCGTCGGGCCTCGGTCGCGTGCACGGCAAGCACGGCATGCGCGACTTCTGCGAAGTGCGTCACGTCAATCTCGAGCGGGTGAACTTCCCGGCCTTCTGGTACTACCCGTACTCGCGCAAGGCGTGGTCCACCGGCCTCCGCGTCTACCGGACGCTGCTCGGCCGCGGCCTCTCGAACAAGCTCAAGGCCCTGTTCGGTAAACACTGATGTTGATCGGGTTCTGCGGCCTGGGGCGGATGGGGCGCCCGATGGCGGCGAACCTCGTCGCCGGCGGACATTCCGTCCGCGTCTGGAACCGCACGACCGGCAAGGTGCCAGAAGGCGCGGTCGAATGCGGCTCGCCGGCGGAGGCGGCGCAGGGCGCCTCGATCGTCGTCACCATGCTCGCCGACGACGATTCGGTGCAGGCGGTGGTGCTCGGCGAATACGGCCTGCTGAAAGGCATGGCGCCGGGAGCGATCCACTGCGGGATGAGCACCATCTCGATGCAGCTCTCGCAGCGGCTCGCCGACGCGCACGATGCGGCCGGCCAGCGGTTCGTCGCGGCGCCGGTTTTCGGCCGGCCCGACGCGGCCGCGGGGCGCAAGCTGTGGATCGTGGCGGGCGGCGACGCTGCTGCTCTCGACGAGTGCAGGCCGCTCTTCGATGCGCTGGGTCAGGGCGTGTTCAATGTCGGTTCGCCGCCGCAGGCCTCGCTCACCAAGCTGTGCGGAAACTTTTTCATCGCCGGCCTGATCGAGATGTTCGGCGAAGCCTTCGCTCTCGCCGAGAAAGCCGGCATGGACGCGCCGCGACTCAGCGAGACGCTGGCGAGGATCCTCTTCGCCAACGCGCCCATCGCGGTCGGTTACGGCTCGCGCATCGCGGCCACGCAATTCGAGCCGGCCGGCTTCGCGATGCCGCTCGGGTTGAAAGACGTCAAGCTGGCGCTGCAGGCCGCCGAGGAGCTGAAGGTCTCCCTGCCGGTCGCGTCGATTCTGCGCGACCACTTCCTCGAGTCGCTGGCAAAGGGCCGCGAGAGTTGGGACTGGGGCGGCATGGCGGCGGTGCTGCGCGAGTCCGCCGGCCTGCCGCCCCGCAGATGATCACGGCGCTCGCGTGTAGACGATCTCCATCGTCTTGAACGGCTTCCCGTCCGGACCGGGGCCGGTCATCTCGAAGACCATGGTGTTGTCGTCCTTCATCGTCATCGTGGTCGAGACCGGCACCGCCTTGCCGGCGACGGCGTCCGACATCTTGCCGCTCTCGGTACACTTCTTCGCGTCGGCCTTGCACTTGCCTTTCATCGACATGACGCCAGTGGTCATGGTGTCGACCCAGGTACCCCAGTGTTCGTGGGTGACGTTGTCATAGCCTTCGAGGCCCTTGCCCTCGAACGGCTGGCCGGCCATGTCGCCTTTCGCTTCCTGCTCGATGTAGCGCCCGCCGAGGATGCTGCGGAATTCGGCGGTGCCGTTGCTCGTCTGCGGCGGTGCGCCCGGCGCCATCCAGGCGGTGACTTTCAGGTTCCACTTGCCGACCATCTTTGCCATCTGCTGGTGCTCGGGCCCGGGCGTGGCGGCCTTCATGTACTTCTCCATCATCTTCTGCTCCTCGGGACTCATCTTCGGCGCTTCGTCGGCGAAAGCGGCGGCGCTGAAAAGCAGAGCTGCGGCAACGAGAATCTTCATGGTGTGTACCCCCTCATGGGCCGCGCACAATACACAAAGCGGCTTGCCTTGACAGCTACGATCTCGCAATCATCGGCAGCGGTCCGGGCGGGTACGTCTGCGCCATCCGCGCCGGCCAGAACGGCCTCAAGACGGTGGTGATCGAGAAGGATCCGCGCGTCGGCGGCACCTGCACGCTGCGCGGCTGCATTCCGACCAAAGCGGTGCTGCACTCGGCGGACCTGTTCGACGAGGCGAAGCACGGCGCGTCGATCGGCGTCAAGGCGACTCCCGAGCTCGACATGGACGCGGTCCGCAAGTTCAAGGAGGACGTCGCCGGCAAGTCGAGCAAGGGGATCGAATTCCTCTTCCGCAAGAACAAGGTCGATCGCGTGCAGGGTCACGGCCGGCTGGCGGGCGGCGGAAAAATTTCCGTCACCGGGCCCGACGGCAAACAGCAGATCGTCGAAGCGAAGCACATCGTGCTCGCGTGCGGGTCGGCGCCGCGGCTGATTCCCGGATTGACGCTCGGGCCGCGGGTGATGACGAGCGACGAATTGCTCGAGAACGTGTCGGTGCCGAAGCGACTGATCGTCCTCGGCGCGGGCGCGGTGGGCGTCGAGTTCGCCAGCGCGTATCGCCGGTTCGGCAGCGAGGTGACCGTCGTCGAAATGCTGCCACGGCTGTTGCCGATCGAGGACGAGGACATCTCCGCCGAATTCGAGAAAGCCTTCCGCCGCCGCGGGATCAAGTCCCTGACCGGCGCGAAGGTCGAGAAGGTGGAGGTCGTCGGCGAGGTCGTCAAAGCGACCGTCGGCGGGCAGGTGCTGGAGGCGGACATGTTCCTCTGCGCGGTCGGGCGGCGGCCGGTATCGGAGGACTGCGGTCTCGACAAGGTGCCCGCGATCAAGGTCGAGCGCGGGTTCGTGATGATCGACCCGAAGACGTTGCTCACCGGCGATCCCAACATCTCGGCGATCGGCGACCTCGTCGCGCTGCCGGGCCGGCCGCATCCGCAGCTGGCGCACCTGGCGTTCGTCGAGGGCGAGTTCGTGGCCGACCGGCTGGCGGGAAAGAAACCGCACGCGGTCAATTACGATCTGGTGCCGGGCGCGACGTACTCCGAGCCGGAAGTCGCGTCGGTCGGCCTCACCGAAAAGGCCGCGCGCGACAAGGGTTACAAAGTGAAGATCGGCACCTTCCCGTTCGCCGCCAACGGCAAGGCGCGCATCCTCGGCGCCACCGAAGGCCTGGTGAAAGTCGTCGCCGACGAGAAATACGACGAGGTCCTCGGCGTTCACATCGTCGGTCCGCGCGCCACCGAGCTGATTTCCGACGCCTGTTCGCTCTTGCGCCTGGAGACGACCAGCGAGGAGATGCTGCACGTGATGCGCCCGCATCCGACCTTGTCGGAGGCGCTGACCGAGGCTGCTCTCGGCGTGCGCGGGAAACCGCTGCACATCTGAGATCACTACTCCGGGAAGGATGTCCGCGTTCGCCTGTTCAAGGGCGTGCGCAGGGGGTTTGCGAATGGACCGCACGCTGGAAGCGAAGTCGTGGCGCCGCGGATTTGCAGGAGGTTTTGCCGCGCTCTTGTTCGCGCTGGCGGGCCAGATTGCGGCCTCGCGGCTCGCGACTTCCGAGGTGTGCGCGGTCGGCCAGGAAGAGCCGGTGGCGCAGCGGCTGATCGACAAGCTCGCGACGCCGCGCGCCGAACGCGGTCTTACGCAGCGCGTCGCGCTGGCCGTGCTCGGCGCGATGCTGATGCATACGTGTAGCTAGTCGCGATTCGGCGACGTTTCGGTTATACGGGCGGCCTTCATGGGCTCGCTGGTCCAACTGCGCAAGACGCGCGCGCCAAAACCGGAGTGGCTGAAGGTCCGCATGCCCGGCGGCGGCCGCTACGAGCACGTCCGCCGGACGCTGCGTGAATTGGGTCTGGCCACCGTTTGCGAAGAGGCCAGTTGCCCGAACATCGGCGAATGCTGGGGGTCCGGGACGGCGACCGTGATGCTGATGGGCGACGTCTGCACGCGCGGATGCCGGTTCTGCGACGTTTCCAGCGGGATGCCGGGGCCGCTCGATCCGCTCGAGCCGCGCCATCTCGCCGAGGCGGTGGGCCGGCTGGGGCTCGATTACCTGGTGGTGACCAGCGTCAATCGCGACGAGCTTCCCGACGGTGGCGCGGCGCACTTCGCGCAGGCGATCGTCGAGTTGCGGCGGGCCGCGCCGAAGACGCTGGTGGAAGTGCTGACGCCGGATTTCCAGGGAGACCGTGGGTCGTTGCAGATGATCATCGACGCCGCGCCGACGGTGGCGGCGCACAACCTCGAGACCGTCGAGCGGCTGACGCCGCGCGTGCGCGATCGGCGCGCTTCGTACAAGCAGTCGCTGGAAGTCCTCGAATTCTATAAACGCGGCGGGATGCGGACCAAGAGCTCGATCATGCTCGGCCTCGGCGAGACGCGCTCCGAGGTCCTGCAGGCGATGCGCGATCTGCGCGCGGTGGAGTGCGACATCCTCACGCTCGGGCAGTACCTGCGGCCGACGGAGAAGCACCTGCCGGTCGAGGAGTTCGTGCGGCCGGAAGTATTCGCCGAGCTGGAAGCCATCGGGCTGCAGCTCGGTTTCAAGTTCGTCGCCGCGGGGCCGCTGGTGCGCTCGAGCTACAAGGCCGGCGAATTCTTCGTGCGGAACTGGGTCTCGTAGACATGCCCGCGTGGAACATCATCCAGGCGGTCAACGACGCGTTGAAGATCGAGATGCGCCGCGATCCGCGCGTGGTCGTGCTGGGCGAAGACGTGGGCAAGTTCGGCGGCGTCTTTCGCGCTACGGTCGGATTGATCGAGGAGTTCGGCGCCGATCGCGTCATCGACACGCCGCTCGCGGAGGCCGGGATCATCGGCGCCGCCATCGGCATGGCGATGTACGGGCTGCGGCCCGTTCCCGAGATCCAGTTCAGCGATTTCATCTTTCCGGCTTTCGATCAGATCGTGAACGAGCTTGCAAAATTGCGTTATCGAAGCGGCGGGCAGTATTCGGCGCCGGTGGTCATTCGCACGCCGGTCGGCGGCGGGATCAAGGGCGGCCACTACCACTCGCAGTCGCCGGAAGCGCTCTTCATCCACACGCCCGGGTTGCAAGTGGTGTGTCCGTCGAATCCGTACGACGCGAAAGGTCTCCTGTTGAGCGCGCTCAGGCAGGACGATCCGGTCATCTTCATGGAGCCGAAGCGCGTCTATCGCGCCGCGCGCGGCGACGTGCCGGAGGGCGACTACACGGTCCCGATCGGGAAAGCGTCCGTAGCGCGCGCTGGCAACGGCATGACTGTCCTCGCCTGGGGCGCGATGTTCCACGAGGCGGAAAAAGCCGTGGCCGAGTTCGACGCGGAGCTGATCGATCTGCGCACGCTGTGGCCGCTCGACATCGAGACCATCGTGCAAAGCGTGCAGAAGACCGGCCGCTGCGCGATCGTCCAGGAAGCGCCGCGCACCGGCGGATTCGCCGCCGAGATCGCCGCGCTGGTCCAGGAGCGCTGCTTCCCGCATCTGCAGGCGCCCATCGCGCGCATCACCGGATGGGACGTGCCCTTCCCGTACACTCTGGAAAATGATTACCTGCCGCTTGCGCCGCGGATTTCGCAGAAGCTGCGCGAGCTCGCCGACTACGAGGTCTGAGCCATGGCCCAGTTCGAGTTCAAGCTGCCCGACATCGGCGAAGGCGTGGTGGAGGGCGAGATCGTCAAGTGGCTGGTCAAGCCGGGTGACCAGATCGTCGAGGACCAGCCGCTGGTCGAGGTGATGACCGACAAGGCGACGGTGACGATCCCTTCGCCGCGTCGCGGGAAAGTTCTGCAGACCTTCGGCAAGGAAGGCGACACCGCGAAAGTGCACGGCACGCTGGTGCTGCTCGAGGTCGAGGGCGGCACCGCGACCGCGCAGGCCGCTCCGAGCTTGCCGCCGCAGCAGGCCGGCCAGCCCGCGCCGCTGCAGGCAGCGGGCGCGCCGCAGCCGCAGGCCTCCGGCAACGGCGACGAGCGCCGCGTCCTGGCGACGCCGGTGACGCGGCGGATGGCGCGCGAGATGGGCGTCGATCTCGCGCAGCTGCAGGGCTCGGGTCCGCAGGGCCGGGTGATGAAGGCCGACGTGCTGGCGCACGCCGAATACCGCAGCAATGCGCCGCCGCCTTCGAGGACCGCCGCGCCGCGCGTCGAAGCGCTGCAGCAGGACGAGGTGCGCCCGTTGCGCGGGCTCCGCAAGAGCATCGCGCGGACGATGACGCAGAGCCACAACTTCGTGGTGCCGTTCACCTTCGTCGAGGAGTGCGACACCGCGGCGCTTTCCGCGATGCGGGAGCGGATCAATGCCGGCCTGGTCAAGCGCGGCGACGCGAAGCTGAGCTACCTGCCGTTCATCGCCAAAGCGCTGCTGCGCGGTTTTGCCAGGTATCCCGAGCTGAACGCGATCATGGACGAGGAGAAACAGGCGCTGGTGGTGAAGAAGGAAGTGAACGTCGGTTTCGGGGCGGCCACGGATCAGGGGCTGACTGTCTTCGTGGTGCGCGACATCGCGCACAAGTCGTTGAGAGAGATCGGCGCGGAGATCGACCGGCTGGCGGTGGCCGCGCGCGACAACAAGTTGCAACTGCACGAGTTGCAGGGCTCGACGTTCACCATCACCAGCCTGGGCAGGGACGGCGGGCTGATGGCAACGCCGGTGGTCAAGCACCCCGAGGTCGCAATCCTCGGCGTGCACAAGATCAAGGAGTACGCGAAGCCGACACGGCTCGCCAGCGGGCAGGTCCACGTCGAGGTCGCCGAGCGGATGAATCTTTCATGCTCGTTCGATCATCGCGTGATCGACGGCCACATCGGCGCGGCTTTCCTGTACGAAGTGATCCGCGCGCTGGAGAGCCCCGAATTGCTCCTGGTCGACTGTTGTTAGCGCGCGTCCTGATTGGGCTGGTCGCGCTGATCCACGTCTACATCCTGGTGCTCGAAATGTTTCTCTGGAAGACGCGGGCGCGAAGGATCTTTCGCACGACTCAGGAGCAAGCCGAAGCGACCGCGGTGCTGGCTGCGAACCAAGGCCTCTACAACGGCTTTCTCGCGGCCGGCTTGATCTGGTCGCTCGCGACCACACTCGACCGCGCGCCGTTCTTCCTCATCTGCGTCGCGGTCGCCGGAATCTACGGAGCGATCACGGCGAATCGCCGGATCGTGTTCGTGCAGACCGTTCCTGCCGCGGCAGCTCTCGCCGCACTCTGGATCTAGCGAGAATCCTTAGCTATTTCGGCGCGTCTAACTTCGATGCGCGTCAGCTTTGCAACCGCCGGTCTGGTGGCTCTCCTTGCCTGCGGAGGACCGGCCGCTCCCTCACCAGCCGCATCCCCCGCACCGGTCCCGGCTCCCGTCGGGGACGCGGGTGTCCCTCCCGCCGAGCCGCCTCCGGTGGCCTCCCCCGTCGACGCAGGCCCACCGCAGCCGACCCCGCGCGGGCCGACGCTCGCCGGCTGTCCGATGTTCCCTGTCGACAACGCATGGAACCGCGACGTCTCGACCGACCCCGTCGATCCGCACTCGGCCGACTACGTCGCTTTCATGGGCAGCGGATTGGTCCTCTGGCCCGCCTTCGGCGGCGAATATGGCCAGCCTTTCGCGGTGGTTCCGGCAACGCAGGCCAAGGTGCCGATGTCGTTTCTCTATTCGTCGCAGAGCGATCCGGGACCGTACCCGTTTCCCGCGGACGTCCCGATCGAACCGTGGGAAGATCGCCACGCCGTCGTACTGCAGCAGGGCGAGTGCCGTCTGCATGAGACGTACAACACGTACGCCTCCGGCGCAGGCTTCCATGCCGACTCTGGCGCGGTCTTCGATCTGGTCAGCGGCGCGCAGCGTCCCGACGGCTGGACGTCGGCCACCGCGGCGGGGTTACCGATCCTGCCCGGACTCGCGCGGTACGACGAAGCCGTCGAGCAAGGCGAGATTCGCCACGCGCTGACCTATATCGCCGGCGCGACCGCGCACGCCTGGGTCGCCCCTGCGACCCACTCGGTGGGCACCAGCGACGCGCGGTGGGCGCCGCCCATGGGCCTGCGCGTGCGGTTGCGCGCGGACTACGATCTTTCGCGCTTTCATGGCGCCTCGCTCGTCGTGTTGCGCGCGCTGCAGCGCTACGGAATGTTCATCACGGACAACGCCGGCGGGCAGGCCTGGTACCTGAAGGGCACGCACGACGCCCGGTGGTCGGTGCCCGACCTCGACCAGCTCAAGTCGGTCCCGGCGAGCGCGTTCGAAGTGGTGAAGCTCGGCGAGGTCCGCAGCGGGCTCTAGCCGACTCCGGCGCGCCGCAGTTCCGGCCCCAGCTTCCCGTCAGCGCGAGGCGCCCAGTGTACGTCCGCAATCCTGCAACGTTGCCTGCGCTGCCGGCTTCCACTACAACCCGCGCATGCAGCCCGCGCAGAAAATCGACAAACCGCCCATCCCGCGCGAGACGCTGCTGCGCCTCTACCGCGAGATGGTGCGCTTGCGAACGCTGGACGAGCGGATGATGACGCTGCAGCGGCAGGGCCGGGTCGGCTTCTACGGTGCCGCCACCGGACAGGAGGCTGCCACGCTCGCTTCCGCCATCGCGCTCGAGCCGAGCGACTGGATCTTCCCGGCACTGCGCGAGGGCGGCGCGATGCTGCTGCGCGGCTTTCCGCTGGTGCCGTACCTCTGCCAGATCTTCGGCAACTCGGGCGACGAGACCAAGGGCCGCCAGATGCCGTCGCACATGGCGTCGAAGTCGGTCAATCAGGTTTCGTGGTCTTCCTGCATCGGGACGCAATTGCCGCAGGCGGTCGGCGCGGCCATGGCGGCGCGGATCAAGGGCGATCGGACCGTGATCGCGGCCTACCTGGGCGACGGCGCGACCAGCGAGGGCGACTTCCACGTGGCGATGAACTTCGCCGGTGTCTTCAAGGCTCCGGTCGTCTTCATCTGTCAAAACAACCACTGGGCGATCAGCGTCCCCACCGCGAAGCAGACCGCGAGCGAGTCGATCGCCATCAAGGCCCAGGCGTACGGATTTTCCGGTGTGAAGGTGGACGGCAACGACGCGGTCGCCGTCTATCTGGCGGTGAAGGAAGCGGTCGACAAGGCGCGCACCGGCGGCGGGCCGTCGCTGATCGAATGCGAGACCTACCGCATCGGCGCGCACAGCTCGTCCGACGATCCGACCCGCTACCGCGACGAGAAGGAAGTCGAGGAGTGGAAGAAGCGCGACCCTCTCGATCTCTTCCGCGGGCGGTTGCAGTCGTGGGGCATGTGGCGGGCCACCGACGAGGACGCGCTGCGGGCGCGGGTGCTCGAGGAAGTGAACGCGGCCATCGCGGAGGCGGAGAAGAAGCCGGACCCGGCGCGCGAGTCGCTCTTCGACGACGTCTACGCGGTGATGCCGTGGACGCTGCGCGAGCAGCGCGAGGAGATGCTCGCCGCGCCGGCCGTGCCGCGGCCCGATGCCAAGAACATCGCCGGCTGATGCTGCGCACGCTTCATGTCCGCCGGCTGGGCCGGGTCGAATACGAGGACGGGCTCGCCGCGCAGAAGATGCTCGTCGAAGCGCGCGCCGCGGGCCGCGTTCCGGATACGCTCCTTTTGCTCGAGCATCCGCGGGTGATCACGCTCGGACGGGGGGCGAAAGAGACCAACCTGCTGTTGCCGCGCGAGCAGCTGCAAGCAAAAGGATACGAAGTATACGAAACAGACCGTGGCGGCGACGTGACGTACCACGGACCGGGACAGATCGTCGGCTACCCGATCCTCGACCTCAAGCCGGATCGCAAGGACGTGCGCAAGTACGTGGCGTCGGTGGAAGAGGTGATGATCCGCGTCGCGGCGAGCTACGGAATCCGCAGCGAGCGCGTGCAGGGCCGCGTCGGGATCTGGACGCCGGCGGGCAAGCTCGGCGCGATCGGCGTGCACATCTCGCGCTGGATCACCTCGCACGGATTCGCCTTCAACGTCCGCACCGACCTGAACGATTTCGCCGCCATCGTGCCGTGCGGGATTTCCGGCGCGAGCGTGGCCTCGCTGGAATCGCTCTGCGGCGTCGCGCCGCCGATGGCCGAGGTCGAGCAGCGATTCGCCGTGGCCGCAGCGTCAGTCTGGGAGAGCGAAGCGTTCGAGGTCCCGCACGAGCTGCGCACCATCAGCGTGGTCATCCGCCGCGACGACGGACGAGTGCTGTTGATGAAGCGCAAGACCGAGCGCGGCGGGTTCTGGCAGATCCTCACCGGCCGCATCGAGCCCGGCGAGAGCCCGCTGCAGACGGCGGCTCGGGAGATCCACGAGGAAACCGGTTTCTCGCCTCGGCTCGAAGAGGTACGGGAATTGAACTACGTGCATTCCTTTGCGCTCGGCAACGGTTTTGCGCAGGAGACGGCGTTCACGGTGACAGTCCAGGGTGAGCCGCGACTGAGCGACGAGCACGACGAACACCGATGGTGCACGGTCGAGGAAGCTCTCGAACTTCTGCCATTCGCGGGACTCAAGCGAGCGGTGAAGCTTGCTGGTTGAGCGGTCGCGCTACAGCCTGATCTCCAGCCCCTCCCGCGCAGCGAATGCGCCCGGGTGCAACTTCTTCGCCAGCGCCGCCAGCTTCTCGATCCCGCGATCGTCGCGCTCCGGCGCGTGATGGTAGAGGGCAAGCTTTTTCACCCCGGCGCGCCTCGCGATCTGGGCGCCGACCTCGTACGTCGAGTGGCCCCAGCCCTGCTTCGAAATGACGCCGTTGCCGCTGTACTCGGCCGGCGTGTACTGCGCGTCGAACACCATCAGATCCGCTCCGCGCGCGAGCTCGATGAGCCGATCGTCGGCCGAGGTGCCATGCTCGAAATCGGTGGCGTAGACCATCGACCGCCCCTCATGCTCCAGTCGAAAGCCGAGTGCGCCGCCCGGATGATTCAATTCCGCCGCCCTCACGACCGCCTCGCCCAGGTGGGCCAGCCCGCCGTCCTGCAGCGTGACGAAGCGCAACCGCGCGTTGAGCACGCCGAGATCGACGGGAAAGTACGGATCGACCATCTGTCCGGAGAGGATCTGCCGCACGTCGCGCCCGCGCCGCGTCGCACCATGGATGACCAGCTCGCTCTTCGGGTCGTAGGCGGGGGCGAAGAACGGCAAGCCCGCGATGTGGTCCCAGTGGTAGTGGCTGAGAAACAGGCTCGCCCG
>VBLM01000273.1:2043-3375 GCA_005879095.1 Deltaproteobacteria bacterium | reverse complement strand
TCCATTAGCAGGAGACCGGGCATGGAGCTGGGCAGGCGGGAGCGGCAGATCATGGAGGCGGTGTACCAGTTGGGGCGCGCTACCGTGGCCGAGGTTCGGGCGCAGCTCGCCGATCCGCCCACCTACTCGGCAGTGCGCGGCATGCTGCGGTGGCTGGAAGAAAAGGGTCAGCTGCGCCACGTCCGCGACGGGGTGAAATACGTGTACATCCCGACCGTTGCCCCTTCGAAGGCGCGGCGCTCGGCGTTGCAGCGGCTGGTGCGCACTTTCTTCCGCGGGTCCACGCGCGAGGCGGTGGCGGCGCTGCTCGAGGACCGGCGGCTCGGTGGAGAGGACCTCGACCGGTTGCAGGAGCTGATCGACCACGCGCGCAAGGAGGGACGCTGATGGATGCGCTGCTGGTTTTGTGGTGGAAGGCGGCGGTGGTTCTGGCGGCGGGCGCGGCGGTTTCGCTGGTGGCCTGGCGCGCGTCGGCGGCGACGCGGCATCTGATCTGGACGGCGGCGCTGGCGGGTGCACTGCTCTTGCCGTTGGCTTCGGCGGTTCTTCCTGCGGTGCCGATCGCGGCGCTGCCGGCCCTGCCGGCGGTGGTGAACAGCGTTCACCAGCCGGCCTTGGCGCCCGTTCAGGTGGCTGCGCCGTCACCGGCTCCCGGGGCGCGGCTGAAGACCCCGCCGGTGAACAGCGTTCACTTCGCGGACGCGCCGGTGAACGCCGTTCACTTCGCGCTCGACTGGCGCCGCGCCGCTCCTCTCCTCTGGCTCGCGGTCGCGCTCGCGCTGCTCCTGCGCATCGCGGTTGGATCGCTGCAGTTGCGCTCCCTGGCTCGCCGCGCGCGGGCGGTCACCGACGATGCGTCGCAGCGGCTGCTGCGCGAAACGACCGCGTACCTCGGACTGCGCCGAAATCTGAAGTTCCTCGAGAGCGGCGACACCGAAGTGCCGCTGACGTGGGGTTCGTTGCATCCGGTCGTCGTGCTGCCGTTGGCGGCATCGCGATGGCCCGATGCGCAGAAGCGCGCCGTCCTCGTCCACGAGCTCGCACACGTGCAACGCTACGATGCCGCGACTCAGCTCGTGGCCCGCGTCGCCTGCGCCGTGCACTGGCTGAACCCGCTGGCGTGGGCCGCCGCGGCGGCGATGCGCGCGGAGCGCGAGCGCGCCTGTGACGACTTCGTCCTCGGTGCCGGCGCGCGGCCGACCGACTACGCGACCAATCTGCTCGACGTCGCCCGCGCGGTGCTGCGAGATGACGCGCCAGCTCCGGCGCTCGCGATGGCGCGGCGGTCCCAGCTCGAAGGGCGGCTGCTGGCGGTGCTCGATCCGCGCCGTG
>VBLM01000273.1:0-1994 GCA_005879095.1 Deltaproteobacteria bacterium | reverse complement strand
CGCGGCGGTCCGCGCGGAGCGGGCCAAGCGGATCCAGGGAGACCGCGCGCCGGAAGCGGCAGTCGCCCCGCCGCCGGCCCTCGCGCCGCGGGCAGTTGCAGCGCCGGCGCTCACGATGCGCGCCCGGGCACGAGCAGCGCGCGTGGCGGCGGCGGATTCGAGCGTGTCCGTCAACGTGAACAGCAGCGGTGATCACCGGAGCGACGCGTACGCGGCCGTGACGCCGACACCGCCGACTCCACCCACGCCGCCGACACCGCCGACCCCACCCGCGCCGCCCGCGGCACCGAGCGGCAGTTTCAGCCAGCACATCGTCTCCAACGACGGCAACACCGTCTGGACGGTCAGTTGGTCGGATGACCACCGCGCGGTCGAGATCTCCGCGCGCGGCGAAGTGCGCTGGAACGACGACGCCACCGACGTCGCCTCGATCGCTTCCGGCGGCTCGCTGCAGGTCTCGGTCCACGAGCGCGGCCACCTCACGCACGCCGAGATCCAGCCGGCGTCCGGCGGCCTGCGCCGCACGCTGCTGGTCGATGGCGAACAGCGCGCATGGGACGCAACCTGGTTCTCCGCCGTGCTGCACGATCTCGACGAGCACACCGGCTTCGCCGCCGAGGCGCGATTTCCGCGGCTCTATCGCGAGCGCGGCGCGCGCGGCGTGCTCGAGCAGGCAGCGAAGCTGCAGTCCGACTATGCGCTGCGGCGGTACCTCTCGATGCTGATCGACGCCGACCCGATGCAGGAGCCGACTGCGATCGGCGTCATCCAGATCGCGTCCCGGATGCACGGCGACTACGAGCGCGCCGAGCTGCTCAAGTCGGTGGCGGCCAAGGCGCGGCTCGACGCCGAACCCGCGCGCGAGGCCTTCCTGCGCGCATGCGACGGAATCGCGGGTGACTACGAGCACGCACGCGTGCTGCACGTGCTCGCCGATCAGCCAAAGCTCTCGCCGGCGCTGACGCGGCGTGTGCTCGCTTCGGCCTCGACCATCCACGGCGATTACGAGAAGTCGAATCTGCTCGTCGCGCTCGCCGCGCGCCATCCCGTCGATGCGTCCGATTACCTCCGGGCCTCGTCCACGCTCTCCGGCGACTACGAGCGGGGACGTTCGCTCAAGGCTCTCATCGCCGCGCAGAGGCTTTCTCAGCCGGCGCAGGTCGAGGCCATCCGGCAGGCCGCGCGGATGGGCGATTACGCGCGAATACGAGAGCGCGGCGAAGCACCTCGGCGACTACTCGCGTCAGCGTGTGCTGGCTGCGCTGCACAAGTGAGGCCGCGGTAGAACGTCGGGATGACCCCCGGCATCTACCTCGTCCACAAGCCGGTCGGGCAGACCAGTTTCGCGCTGGTGCAAGCCTTCATGGAGGAAGTCCGCGCTTCCGGTCTGCGGCGCGACAAGCTGCCGGCCTGTCACGGCGGCGCGCTCGATCCGTTCGCCGAGGGTCTGCTCCTGATTCTCGCCGGCCAGGCGACGCGACTGATGGACCTGCTCCATCCAGAGCCGAAGACGTACGTGGCCGAGATCGCCTGGGGCAGCGAAACCGACAGCGGAGACCTTCTTGGTCAAATGACCAAATCGTCCAAATCGCTCACGCTCACCGAGCCCCAACTCGACGCAGCGCTGCCGCAGTTCCTCGGATGGCGCGACCAGGTGCCGCCCGCCACCAGCAACAAGCGCGTCGGCGGCGAGCGGGCCTACCGGAAAGCGCACCGAGGCGAGCCGGTGTTGCTTCCGCCATCGCGGGTCTACCTGCATGCGGCCCGCTGGCTCTCGCACGACCTGCCCGGCCGGAGCGTGCTGGAGATGGTGACCGGCGGCGGGTACTACGTCCGGTCGCTGGCCCGCGATCTCGGCCGCGTAATTGGCACATTTGGTCATTTGACCAAATTGCGCCGGACGGCGATCGGGCCCTGGCGCGATCCGGAGAACGGCCGCGAGCTGATCCGTGGCGCGCAGCTCTACCCATGGTGCCCGTCGCTCGAGATCGACG
>VBLM01000272.1 GCA_005879095.1 Deltaproteobacteria bacterium | reverse complement strand
CGACGGAAACGTCGGCAACGACCCGCCGCCTCCCGACAGCGCGAGCTACGACGGCAACGGCTGCGACTCCGGCACCGGCACCTACAGCACGAAGGACAGCGCGACCTCGCTCCGCTGCGCAGGTGTATTCGACGCGCTCAACGCCGGCTGCGACGTCACCCAGGACAACGGTGGCGCGTGCGCGATCGTGCAGTACGTGCGCGGCGTCCTCTTCGATTACATCAAGAACTCGTTCAAGTCGCAGATCGTCAGCGTCCTGCGCAGACGTCCGCTGCCAGGCTTGTGACGCGAACCATCTCTGCGCGAACGACGACGACGGCAATCCGCTCGACTGCGACGTGGCCCGGGGCGTCTGCAAGCCGCACAACTTCAGCAGCCCGGATCCGTACGACTGCGAGCCGATCTCGCTCGGCATCGCCGGCCAGCTCGACGTGAGCGGGTTGACCCAGCAGGTCGGGTTCCCGCCGGGGACCAAGCTCAACGTCTTCGCCGCGCTCGGGAGCAAGGGGCCGAACGCGGGCGCAAAGATCGACGCGAACGGCATCCAGGTTGCGGGCGAGGCCGGCACGCAGCCGCCCTCCGTCGAGATCTCCCCGTGCGTGCCGCCCGCCCTCCCGCCGGCCGACATCGCCATTCCGCCGATGGACTTCGACGATACGGCCAACAGGCCGGCCCCGGTGACCAGCTACGACTTCGGCTTCTCGCTGGCGAGCGCGATGCTCAACCGCGGCTTCTACGACGCGTACGACGCGGGGATGCTCTGCATCGCGGTCACCAACGTGACCACCTCGTTCATCTCCAGCGGATTGTTCAAGACGTTCCTGCCGTCGATCGGACTCGTCACCGGTGGGCAGCACGTGCCGATGAAGATCCTGCTGCGGCCGACGCTGCCGCCCTACGTTCGAATCGGCAAGAACACGACCAGGAAGGACGCCAGCGGGAACGACATTCCCGACGACCCGCTGATCACGCTCTCGTTCAACAAGATGAACCTGGACTTCTACGCGCTGGTCGACGAGCGCCAGGTCCGCATCTTCACGCTGCAGGCCGACCTGAACCTGCCGCTCAACCTGCGACCCTTCGCCAACGACAATGGAACGCTCCAGCCGGTGCTGGGTGGTCTCGACACGGTGCTGACCAACATCTCGGCGCTGTCGCCGGACTACAACCCGGCCGCGACCCCGGACAACGGGAAGCCGGTCCAACTGCCTTACACCGCCGGAGCGGACATGCTGGCGGAGGATCCGGGCGTGGTGAAGGACCTGCTCGGGGCTGCGGTGCGGCTGGCGCAGCCGCTGCTGGCCGGCGTGATCAAGCCGATCGCGCTGCCGACCATGCTCGGCCTCAAGTTCGAGGTGCGCGGCATCGGCGGCGCGGCGCCGATGGCCGACGTCGTCGCCGACGGGTACCACCATCTCGCGGTGTGGGCGCAGGTGGGTGAATGCGGGGCGACCGGAATCACCTGCGAGCGTTACACGGTGCGGACGCAGGCTCGGGTGGTCGAGCGGTACCTGCCTTCGAGTCTGCGCGAGGTGCAGGCGGGAGCGCGGCCGTCGGTCACGCTGGACCTCTCGGCCCAGCAGGCGCGGTCGGGGCGGGCGCAGTTCACCTATCGCGTCGATGGGTCGCTCTGGTCGCCGTGGCTTTCGCAGCAGCGGATGACGCTCACCGATCCGCTCTTTCTCGTGCAGGGACACCACTTGATCGAAGTGGCGGCTCGCGAGGCGGGCGACGACGCGACGACCGATCCGAACCCGGTGCCGGTCCAGTTCTTCGTCAGCTACGAGGCGCCGGCGGTGACGTTGACGCAGCGGCCGGACGACGGCGCGCTGGTCACGCGGGCGCACAGCGCCTCGACGCCGATGCAGCGGCTGTCGTTCAGCTATCGGGTCGACGGGCAGCAGACGTGGACCCAGCCGGGCCCGGCGCGCGTCTTCACGCAGGACGAGCTCGGCGGGCGCGGGCTCACCGTCAGCGTCAGCGATGACGCGGGGCGGAGCGCGCAGGCGCACTTCGGTGACGAGGAAGGCACTGCCCTCGCGCGTGCGGGCGTGACCGGCGGGGGATCGATCTCGGCAGGGTAGAGCACCCGCACCAGTGTGAGGCCGTGGGAGGGAGCAGTCGCGCCCATCCACGGCCTCTTTCTTTGCGCCAGCTCGCGCAGGCTTTCGGGGGCGGCGTACCCGAGAGCGATTGCAGCCAAGTGTCCGGCAATATTGCGGATTTCGTGCTTGCGGAAGGCGGGCGCTTCGACCTCGAGCACGCCGTCGTGCAGCGACCAACGCGTGAGAGGCGGCGCCGGCTTGCGGTCCCTGGAGGGCGACCCGATGCCGGGCATTTCCGGCAGGCCGTCCAGGCCGTGCAGCGCCGCCCGGGCGCGGTCCCAGTGGGGAGGGGTCTGCGCGTTTTGTACATTTTGTACAAAACTCCCGAAGTCGTACCGGTACACCTTCCCCACCGAGGACGAGCGGGCGTGAAACGAGGGCGAGACCGGCGCCCAACGGAGCAGCCGCAGCGACGGCGGTAGCTGAAGGGCGGCGAAATCGGGCTGGCGCCCCGACCGGAACGACGCCACCTGTCCGAGCGCGTGCACGCCGGCGTCCGTCCGCGACGCGCCGTGCACGACATGTCCGAGCGCCTTCTCGAGTACGCCCTGAACGGTCGCGAGACCCGGCTGCTTCTGCCAGCCGCGGAACGCCGCGCCGTCGTACGCGAGCAGCAGAGCGAAATTCACGCCTTCCGGGGAGCCGGCGGGCCGGGCACCGACGTCTCGCCGCCGAGCAGCTCGATCCCCGTGGCCTGGAGGAACCCGGCGGGAGTCGTCCCTCCGAGGGCATAGACGACGTGATCGTAATACTTGCGGATGGCGTACGAGTGGACCGGTCCTTTTTCCAGCACCAGGATCCGGTCGGTCGCAATTCCCGCCTCGCGCGCCTCGATGGCGGTCGAGATTCCGGCGGGCCCGGCGCCGACGATGACGAGATCCGAGTCCATCTGCGAGAGATGGTGACGCGGCGCGGAAGATTCGGCAACGTGGGTTACCGTCGCACCCCGGGCAGGCGAGCGTGCGGCAAGAGACGCTCGCGGCCGGTTTCTGGCGCGATCTCCCGAGACTCTATACTTTCTCCTACGGATGGTCCGTCGAGATGGTTGCCCGGCCGGCACGGCCGCGCGTAGACTTGGCTGCAGGGAGGTTTCATGAGCCGGAAGGACAGCCATCACCACGGCAATCTCTCCTGCTCCTTCTGTGGGAAGGGGCAGAGGGAAGTCCGAAAGCTCATCGCCGGGCCGACCGTCTACATCTGCGACGAGTGCATCAAGCTCTGCAACGACATCATCGCCGAGGAGAGCGAGCGCGAGGAGAACCGGCCGGCGGTCGCGCTGCCGGCGCCGGTGGAGATCAAGACCTTCCTCGACGACTACGTGGTCGGGCAGGATCGGGCCAAGAAGATCCTCGCGGTCGCGGTCTACAACCACTACAAGCGGATCTACTCGAAGAAGCCGGCGCGGCAGCGGCCGGGCATGCAGGCCGCGCGGCAGCAGGGCGACTCGGATGTCGAGCTGCAGAAGTCGAACATCCTTTTGATCGGTCCGACGGGATCCGGCAAGACGCTGCTGGCGCAGTCGCTGGCGCGGTTCCTCAACGTGCCGTTCACCATCGCCGACGCGACCTCTCTGACCGAGGCCGGGTATGTCGGTGAAGATGTTGAGAATATTATACAGAATCTATTGCACGCCGCCGACTACGACGTGGAGAAGGCTGCGCGCGGCATCGTCTACATCGACGAGATCGACAAGATCGCGCGCAAGGGCGACACACCTTCACCCACCCGGGACGTCGGCGGCGAGGGCGTGCAGCAGGCCCTTTTGAAGATCATCGAGGGCACCCGCGCCAACGTCACGCCGCGCGGGGGCAAGAAGTACAACCAGCAGGAGTACATCCAGGTCGACACCTCGAACATCCTCTTCATCTGCGGCGGCGCGTTCTACGGGATCGAGAACATCATCAAGCGCCGCGCCGGAGAGAAAGGGCTCGGCTTCGGCGCGCAAGTCCAGCCGAAGGACAACCGCGGCGTGGGGGAGATGCTGCAGCTGATCGAGCCGTCCGACCTGATCAAGTTCGGGATGATCCCGGAGTTCGTCGGCCGGTTGCCGATGATCGCCACCCTCGACGATCTGACCGAGGACGATCTGGTGACCATCCTCACCCAGCCGAAGAACGCGCTGGTGAAGCAATACCAGAAGCTGTTCGAGATGGAGCGCGTGAAGCTGACCTTCTCGCGCGAGGCGCTGCGCTCCATCGCGCACGAGGCCATGCGCCGCAAGGCAGGGGCGCGCGGTCTCCGGGCGATCATGGAAAACGCGATGCTGGACATCCAGTACGACGTGCCGTACCGGGACAGCATCAAGGAATGCAAGATCACCGAAGGCGTGATCATGCGCGGGGAAGAGCCGACGCTGCTCTTCGAGA
Organism: Deltaproteobacteria bacterium; assembly: GCA_005879095.1. Classification (GTDB taxonomy): domain Bacteria; phylum Myxococcota; class Myxococcia; order Myxococcales; family 40CM-4-68-19; genus 40CM-4-68-19. Next base: position 662 of record VBLM01000272.1, on the reverse strand, counting down.
AGGACCGCAAGACTGCATAGCCAACGCCCAGGCCGGGCCTTCGAGCCGCCCCAGGCGGCTGTGAACACGCGCGCGTGGCAGGCGTCCAAGCAGCAAGGGAGGCCGCCATGAACCGCATCCTGCTCGCGATGCTTCTTTCCGCCGCGCCTGCGTTCGCCCGCGAGCACGGGCAATACCGGCAGGATACCGGCGACTGGAACGACTCCGGCGACCAGGAGGACTTCGGGTCCTCGTGGGACGACTCGTGGCAGTCCGGGGACGGATCCTGGCAGTCGGAGGACTCCTACGCCGACCGCGGGCCGACGTTCGACGACTTCCGCAATGACTCCGAGCTTTCCTGGAACGGCGAGTGGATCCACACGCCGGAGTACGGAACCGTCTGGCGGCCGAGGCGGGTGAGCGGCGACTGGCAGCCGTATGTCTACGGGCGCTGGGTCTGGACGCAGGCCGGCTGGGCCTGGGCCAGCGATGAGCCGTTCGGTTGGGCCGTCTACCACTACGGCAGGTGGGGGTGGTCCCCTGCTTTCGGGTGGATGTGGGTGCCAGGTCGGATCTGGGCGCCGGCGTGGGTAACCTGGCGCTGGAGCGATGGATACGCGGCTTGGTGTCCCCTGGGGCCGCGCCAGTGGGTGGCCCCGGCCTCGCTCTGGGTCGTGGTGCCC
>VBLM01000271.1 GCA_005879095.1 Deltaproteobacteria bacterium | reverse complement strand
ATCGCCTACGTGCTGCGCAACCACGAGCACCATTTCGGCACCAAAGGCCGTGATCGGTTCTCATCTGACGGTCTGCCCGCAGAGCACCGCCACACCCAACTCGCGGTGCCTGTCTCATGGCTGCTGAGAATCGGATGGCGAAAAGCCTCCGCGCCAGACCTCCGGCGCCTGCTCGGCTCCGCGTTCGCGGGCTAGACGAGTTGGCGCACGGCGAATTGCGGAGGGTGTCCCCGGATCAGCTTTCGCGGACGGCGATCGTCTGGCCGACCTGGAGCGAGCGCGCACGGCGGCCGGTGAGGCCATTCAGGCGCTTGAGCTTGTCGACGGTCGTCGAGAACCTGGCGGCGATGGTCCAGAGTGAGTCGCCGGGCTGGACCGTGTACGTCGCGCCGCCGGTGGCAACCGGTTTGGTCGAGACCAGCACGGCCGGACGGCGCGCCTGAGGAACCGCACGCGCCCGCTTGTCCTCGAGCTGCGAACCGGCCAGCAGGCCGCGGCCCGCGACCGGGATCACCAGCATCCGGCCGGGCTTGATCTGCCGGTAGTTCTTCATTCCGTTGGTGCGCAGGATCGCAGCCTCGGTCACGCCGTACGCGCGGGCGATCTTTCCGATCGGCTCGCCCTTCTCCACCTTGTGCTCGACGAAACTGAGCCGGTCGGCAGCACCGAGCTTTTCGTACTCCGCAAGAAACGCCGTGACGGTCCCCTTCGGCAGCCGCAGCGACCACTTGCCCGGCGGCGTGCAGAACCGGCGCAGCTCGGGGTTCAAGTCGCGCACCTGCTCGAACGAGATGCCGGCGATCTTCGCGATCACACGAAGGTCGGTCGCGTCCGGCACGAGGACTTCCTCGATCTCCGGCGCCTGCTCGTAATCGACGTGAAACCCGAACCTTTCCGGATGCTTGGCGACGAGCGCCGCGGCGATCAGCTTGGGCACGTAATGCTTGGTCTCGGCGCGCAGCGTGCGGCCCTTGCCCATCATGCGCCAGAAGTCGGTCGTCTTTTCCTTGCGGATGGCGCGGTCGACCTTGCCTTCCCCGGCATTATATCCGGCCCAGGCGAGGTACCAGTCGCCGTGGAACCGCTCGCGCAGATCGCGCAGGTAGCGCGCGGCCGCGAGCGTTGCCTTCTCCGGATTGCGCCGCTCGTCGACCCAGAAGTCGGTCTTCAAACCGTACCGGCGCGAGGTCCCGACCACGAACTGCCACAGGCCGGCCGCCTTGGCGAACGACGTCGCGTAGGAGGAAAAGCCGCTTTCGATCATCGAAAGGTAGACGAGGTTGAGCGGCAGGCCTTCCTTCTCCAGCACCTTCCGCATCATCGGCAGGTACCGCGTCGAGCGGGCCAGCCAGCGCCCGAAGTGCTCGCGGGTGTCGGTCTGGAAGAACCGGATGTAGGCGACGACCGCGTCGTTCAGCTCGACCGGGATGTCGTACTTGGCGCGCAGTTCCTCTTCCGAGATGCCGAGGAGCTCGGGCAGCGTGACCGAGGCGCCGCCGGCCGGCGCGGGATCGGCGAGCGGCGCGCCGTCGAGGCCCGAGCCGAGGGCGGTCGAGAGATCGCGCGCGAGCGGATCGGCGGGATCGAGACCGACGTGCAGTGCATCGCGCGGACCGGCGCCAGGCGCCTGCGGGAGCAGTCCAGCCTTCTCTTCCGCCTTGCGGACCGCCTCGAGCTCGGCCGCGCTCTTGTCGACCTCGGCCTGCGCATCGGGGTCGTCATCCGACTGCTGCACCGCGTCAGGCTCGACGGGCTCTTGCGCGCGCGCCCGGACAGCGGTCAGGGCGAGAAGGATGGCGAGAAAGCTGCGCAATCGGTCTCCAGCGTAGAGTGAGCTAAAAAGCCTGTCAAAGTACAGTCCGCTCTATCCTGAAATTCCGCGCAGGAAGTCGGCCACGAGCCGCCGCGTGAGGGCAGGCTTTTCCAGCTGTGGGATATGTCCACACCCCTGGATCAGCTCGACGCGGGCGCCCTCGATGCGGGCGAAGTCCTGGACGCTCCGCAGGGGCAGCAGCCGATCCTCGGCGCCCCAGACGATCAGGACGGGTACGTGGATGTCGGTCAAGACGTCGAGGCCGAGCGAGCGATCGCTCCCGGAACGCGCGTCGTCGAGGATCCGCTGCACGGTCGGCGTTCCCCAGTGGCGGGCGAAGTCGCGCGCGATCAGCCAGAAGAGCCACGGCGTCTTGTGGAAGAGCAGCCCCGCCATGTGCGCCGCGCCGGCGTTGGCGTCGGGGAATGAGCGAGGGAGATTGTTGACGGCTTCGTCCGACAACTCGGCGCCGGCGGGATTGAGGCCGGCGACCGCGGCGCACAGGTCGGGCCGCTCGTGCGCCGTGTAGAGCGCCAGCGCGCCGCCGAGCGAGTTGCCGGCGATGGCGATCTTGCCGCCGTGATCGCGCGCCATCTCTTCCGCACAGGCGATCACGACCGCCCCGTACTCGCGCGCGGACAGCGGGCCGCCCACCGGCCTCGGCGAAAGGCCGTGGTCGGGCAGCTCGAGCAGCACCACGCGAGGCGAGAGCGGCGTCAGGGCGGGGACGAGCGGCGTCATCGAGCTGGCCGATCCGCCGAGGCCGTGCAGAAGCAGAACCGGCGGCCCCTTCCCGCTGCCGGAGAACGCGTACCGGTGCACGCGATGGCCGGCGAGCGACGAGAGCCAGCTCTCCGCCCCTCGAGCGACCATCGCGCCGTGGGCGAGGCGCATCATCAGATCGAGCGAGAGATCGGGCACGCCGCGCAGCGCCAGCTGCCCACCCTGGGACAACATCTTCCGCGCCGCGAGGCCGAGACGCTTGGCGAGCGGTTGGCCGTGGCCGGGCCCGACGATGAACGGCCGATACTTCGCATCGTCGAACTTGGGCGAGTTGGCCGGCTCATGGCAGCGCATGCACCAGCTGGGCGGGACCTTGCCCTGGATGTGGCCGGTCGGGTCGGCGACGTGCTCGCTGCCGGGTCCGTGGCAGGCCTCGCACTGCACGTCGCGACGGCCGACGCCGCTGCCGTTGATGCCCTTCTCGCCGAATTCGGTCCGATCGATCCGGCAGACGCCGCCCGGCTGCTGCCAGCCGGTGACGTGGCAGCGGATGCAGTCGAGGCTGTACTGCTTTTTCACCGTCACCAGCG
>VBLM01000270.1 GCA_005879095.1 Deltaproteobacteria bacterium | reverse complement strand
TCGCCAACGCAGTCTGCGGCGCGCCCTGCCATGTCGCGCGCGAGTCGGGCGCCGGCCTGCAGATTCCGAACGGCATCGTCAGCCGCTACCCGATCAAGAGCAGCGGCCGGTGGGCCGATTCCACCGTGGGAAACCGCGGATTCGCCTGGGCGCGGATCGACATTCCCGGCTCGCACGACCTGTGGGTGGTCAGCGTACATCTGCTCTCGAGCAGCATCGCCAGCCGGGCGACAGAGGGCAACGAGCTCGCCAGCGACATCGCGCGGACCGTACCGGCGGGCGATTACGTCGCCATCGGCGGCGACTTCAACACCAGCGCGCGGAGTGAAACCGTGATCGCCAACCTCGCCGGCACGGTCGTGACCACCGGGCCCTGGCCCGCGGACGCGAGCGGCAACGCGAACACCAACTTCAGCCGCGCCAAGCCGTACGACTGGGTGCTGGTCAATCCCGCGCTCCAGACGCTGCAGACCAGCGTGACCATCGGCGCCGGTCGCTTCCCCGCCGGCCTCGTCGCCGACACCCGCGTCTACCTGCCGATCGCCGACTTGAGCCCGGCCCGCGCGACCGACAGCGCCGCGAGCAACATGCAGCACATGGCAGTGGTGCGAGACTTCGTCATCGCCCGCCGCTGACCTGCGCGGTTATACTGGCCCTTCTGAACCCGGCACGCCGCGGCCGGCATCCAAAGGGCCGCCATGCGAACACCGGAACAACGCGAACGCGCCGTCGTCCTGCTGGTCGCGGCGGTGCAGTTCGTCAACATCCTCGATTTCGTCATGGTCATGCCGATGGGCCCCGACTTCGCGGCCGCCCTCGGCATCCCCGCCTCCAAGCTCGGCCTGATCGGCGGCAGCTACACCGCGGCAGCGGCCATCTCCGGTCTGGCCTGCTCGTTCTTCCTCGATCGATTCGACCGCCGCCCGGCTCTCGGCGTCGCCATGCTCGGCCTGGTCGCCGGAACCGCGATGGGCGCCCTCGCCACCGGCATGCATTCGCTGATGGCCGCCCGGATCGTCGCCGGCCTCTTCGGCGGGCCGGCCACTTCACTGTCCTTCTCGATCGTCGCCGACGTCGTCCCCGCTCAGCGCCGCGGCACGGCGATGGGCATCGTGATGGGCGCGTTCTCCATCGCCTCGGTGCTCGGGGTGCCGGCCGGGCTGGAAGCGGCCCGTCACTTCGGCTGGCGAGCGCCGTTCATCGGCGTCGCCGGCCTCGGCCTCTGCATCGCCGTCTGCGCCGTATTCCTCCTGCCGCCGCTGCGCGGACACATGGTGACGCGCAAGGAAAACGTCTCGCTCACGCACCTGTTCCGCCAGCGCAACGTCCTGCTCTCCTGGACGATGACGTTCTTCGTCATGGCCGCCGGCTTCAGCATCATCCCCAACATCAGCGCGTACGTGCAGTACAACCTCGGCTACCCGCGCGCGCATCTCGGTCTGCTCTATCTCTACGGCGGCGCGGTGAGCTTCTTCTCCACGCAGGCGGCGGGGCGGATGATCGACAAGTTCGGCTCCTTCCGCATCGGCACCATCGGGACCGCGCTGCTGGTCTTCGCCATCACCGGCGGGTTCGTGCTCACGCCGCCGCTCCTGCCCGTCGCCGGCATCTTCATCGCCTTCATGCTGGCGATGTCCTTCCGCAACGTCTCATACAACACGCTCACCAGCCGGGTGCCGCAGAGCAACGAGCGGGCGCGGTTCATGTCGATCCAGTCGGCGGTGCAGCACGGGGCCTCGGCCTGCGGCGCGTTCGCATCCTCGCAGATCCTCTCGGAACTGCCGGGCGGCCTGCTGGTCGGCATGGACCAGGTCGCCTTCGTCTCCATCGGCCTGACGCTGACGCTGCCGCTTTTCCTGTACGCGGTCGAGTCGGCGGTCCGCCGCCGCGAAACCACCGTCCCGCTCGCCGTCCCCGAACTGAATTAGCGCCGTGGACGAGCTTCGCAAGCTGCTGCGTCTCGCGGCGCCGATCGCCTTTACCCAGGCCGGCTACGCGCTGATGGGCCTGGTCGACACCGCCGTCGTCGGCCGGCTGGGGGCGTCCGCGCTCGGCGCGATCGGTCTCGCCAACGGCCTCTTCTTCGCCATCGCGGTGATCGGCCTCGGCTGCATGATGGGCCTGGATCCCTTGTTTTCTCAAGCACTTGGCGCCGGCGATACGCGCCGTGCCCGCGAGCTCGTCTGGCAGGGCCTGTGGCTCTCCGGCGCCGTCACGGTCGCTCTCGCGCTGCCGCTCGCCGTGCTGCCGCTGATCCTCGAACCGAGCGGGATCGAGCCGGCCGTCGCGCGCGATGCCCGGCTCTTCCTCTGGCTGCGGATGCCGGGCCTATGGCCCCTGCTCGCGTTCGCCGGCCTGCGCGCATATCTACAATCCGCCCACCGCGTGCGGGCGCTGGTTATCGCGACCGTCGTCGCCAACGTCGCGAACCTGGTGCTCGACATCCTCCTCGTCTTCGGCAAGCTCGGTTTTCCCGCGCTGGGCGCGCCCGGATCCGGCCTCGCCACCAGCATCTGTTCGTTCCTGCAGTTCGGCGTGCTCGCGCTGGCCGTCCGCCCCCGCGAGCCGCGCGGCCCGAGCGTGCACGATTTCCGCAAGGCGCTGAGCGTCGGTATACCGGTCGGGCTGCAGATGGGCGCCGAAGTCGGCGTTTTCGCCCTCGTCGGCCTCCTCGCCGGCCGCCTCGGCGCGCGCGCCATGGCCGCGCACCAGGTGGCGATCTCGCTCGCGAGCTTCACGTTCTGCGCCGCAGTTGGCGTCGGCCAGGCCGGGTCCGTGCGGGTCGGATGGGCGGTCGGCGCGCGCAATACTCCGGCAGCGCGCCGATCGGGCCTGATCGCGTTCGCCGGCGGCATCCTGGTGATGTCGGTCGCTGCTCTTCTCTTCTGGCTCGTCCCAGGGGTGCTGGCACGGCTGCTCACCGATCAGGACGACGTGATTTCCTTGGCAATTCCGCTGCTTGCGGTGTGCGCCGTGTTCCAGCTCTCGGACGGAATCCAGGGCGTCGGCGCAGGCGTGTTGCGCGGCGCGGGCGACACGCGCTTCCCGTTCCTCGCCAACGTGGTCGGGCACTACGCGGTCGGCCTGCCGATCGCGATCGTGCTCGGACTCTGGCACGGCCAGGGCGTGATCGGCCTGTGGTGGGGATTGTGCGCGGGTCTCACCGCGGTCGCGATCGCGCTGCTGACGCGCTTTTTGCGACTGTCGGCGCGCGAAATAATTCCTTTGGAGGCTCACCCGCGGGTAGTTTCTCCCGAGTGAAGTTCGTCTACGACGATCAGATTCTCTCGCAGCCCGACGCGGTCGAGGCCGTACTGCAGCGGCCGGCTCCGCGCCTGAAGCAGCCCTTGATCTTCGCCGGGCTGGGCACATCGCTGCATGCGGCGCGGGTCGCCGCGGCGTGGGCTGGCTACCCCGCCGTCGCGGTCGACGCGCACGAGCTCGCCCTGCGCCTGCCGATCCCACGCGACGCGCAGGTCGTCGTCGTCACCCATGGCGGCAAGGGTCCGTTCGCCGCGGCAGTGCTGGCCAAAGCGCGCGCTGCCGGGGCGCGGACTTTCGCGGTGATCGGCGAGCACGCGCCGGCGCTGGCGGCGGAGGAGATCGTGCGGACCTGTGCGGCAGAGCGCGCCGAGACCCACACCGTGTCGTACCTGACCGCGCTAGCCGCGCTGGGGCGAATGCTTGGCCTCGATCTCTCGCCGGCGCCGCGCCTCTTGGATGAAGCGCTCGCCGTGCCCGCTCCAGTCGAGGAGGCGCGGCTGTTGGCCGGCTGCGACCGGCTGCTCCTGACCGGTTTCGGGATCGACGCGATCGCCGCCTCCGAAGGCGCGCTGAAACTGAAGGAAGCGACGTTCCAGTGGGCCGAGGGCATGGCGGTGGAACAGGCGCTGCACGGCCCGCACGCGGCGCTGCGGAAAGGCATGGGCGCGATCGTCATTCGCCCGGCGCGCGACGACGCCGGCCGGACGGCAGCGCTGAAGGCGCTCTGTTCGAAGCGCGGCGTGGCGGTGGTCGAGCCGCGCTTTCCCGCCTGCGACGAGCACTTGCGGCCGCTGATCGTCGCCGTCCCGCTGCAGCGTCTGGCCGCCGAGATCGCGCGGTTGAACGGCGGCGATCCCGACCATTCAAAGCTTTGACGTGGCGAGTCGATCGATCGCCGCCGCCAGGATGTCCACGGCTTTCTGCAGCTCGTCGAGAGGGACGAACTCGCCGGTGCGGTGAGCGACCCGGATGTCGCCGGGTCCGAAGACACACGCCTCGGCGCCCAGCGCGGTCAGGTAGGGCAGCTCGGTCCCGAACGGGATGGTCTCGGGGTCCCGCCTGCTGGCGTTTTGTACAAAACGTACAATTTGCGCATCGGGGGGTACCAACACCCCCCGGTCGAGGCGCTGCGGCGTGACTTCGAAGCGGATGCGATCGGACGTCAGCCGCGCGCAGGCATCCTCGACCAACCGCAACACCTGGCGGAGGTCCTGCGATGGAAGCGGCCGCCACTCGACCGTCAGCGTGCAGAGGCCGGGGATGATGTTCTTCGCCTTGCCGCCCTGGATGAGGCCGACATGCGCACCGATCCGCTCGATTTCGCCCAACAGCCGGCCGGCCGCCAGGATCGCCGAGGCGCCGGTCTCGGGGAAGGCGCTGTGCCCTTCGGCGCCGTGCACGGCGATCTCGGCCAGGCAGTACCCCTTGTGGCCGAGGACCGGAATGAGCCGCGTCGGTTCGCCGACGATCGCGTAGCGCGGCCGGAAAGCCCCCTCATCCACCAACTTGCGCGCGCCAAGGCAGCCGACTTCCTCGTCGGCGGTGAAGACGAGCTGCAGCGGCCCCGCCGTCGTCCGCGACGCAGCCTCCAGGGCAGCCGCGATGAATGCTTTCGTATCGGCGGCGCCACGAGCGAACAGCTTTCCCTCGCGCTCCTCGGCCCGCAGCGCGCCGGACCAGTCGCGGTCGAACGGCACGCAATCGGTGTGTCCGACCAGCGCCAGGCCGCCGGTCTCGCCGCCGCGCGAGGCGATCAGGTTGGCCTTGGGAACGCCCGCCGGGTCGGTCCACGCCTGCCGCCGCGTCGAGAAGCCGAGCGCGCGCGCATGCCGCTCGAGCGCGTCGATCATCGGCAGGTTGCTGCGC
>VBLM01000269.1 GCA_005879095.1 Deltaproteobacteria bacterium | reverse complement strand
TTCGTGCATGAGCGTATCTCGCACTTCGCGGTGCAGCTCGTCTTCGTTGTGCGCCGCCCGCGCGAGGTTGCGGCGGTAGAGAAGGATGGTCGGCCTCGCCTCGGGCGACGCGCCCTCCGCGGGAGGCCGGAAGAGGCCGAGGATGCCTGGCGAGAGCGGCGGGTCGGTCGCGACCAGATCGCTCACTTCGGGCAGGTCCTCGACGGCGAAGTTCGAGTGCGAGAGGCCCTGCTTGATCTCGGGCGGCAGCTTCTCCACCTCTTCCTGGACGATCCTCTGGAACATCGAGCTGGGCGCCGGGGCGCTGGCCTTGAAGGCTTCCGGATCGAGCTTCTGCGCCCGCGCGAAATGGGCCGCGGCCGCCACGTCGTCCTGCCCCCGCTCGGCGATCAGGCCCAGGTAGTGTTCTGCCCAGGCGTCGGGCTCCTCGGCAGCCAGCCTCGCCAGCTCGGTCTTCGACTGATCGAAACGACACAGCTCGAACAGAGCGACGCCCTTCTCGCGGCGGGCTTCGCGGTCCTTGGGATCGTATTCGACCGACTTGCTCGCGGCGCCGAGCGCTTCACCCGGCCGGCCCAGGTCATCCAGCGCCATCGCCTGCAGCAGGTAGAGCTCCTTGAGCAGAGGCTTGTCCTTGCCGCGCAGGGCCCGGGCCAGCGCGCGGTGGACGTACTGCAGCGCCAGCTCGAGGTCGTCGCGCGCGCCGAGCCGCCGCACGTGCAGGTCGGCCACCGAGCGCAAGACCTCGGGATCGTCGGGATCGAGCGCCAGCGCCCGCGCGTACGCCGTCCGCGCTTCCTCGACGTGGCCCAACTCGGCCAGCGCCGCGCCGCGGAAGTGATGGGCCGCGACGCTGTTTCCATCGATGCGGTTGGCCTCGCGCGCGCACTCCAGCGCGTCTTCGTAGCGGCCTTTCTCGAAATCGCGGCCGGCTTGCTCGAGCAGATCCGGCAATGCCGGCTCGCGGCCGCCGACCACGTCGAGGCACGGCGCAGCCGGAGGCTGAGGAGTGGGCCGGGAGTCGGCCGCACTGGCGTCGCTCGAGCGGACGACCGACGCCGACGGGCCGCCGACGGCAGCCGCCTTCTGGGCCGGCGCGGCCTGCGCCGGAGCGGCCGGCTGCTTCTTGCAGGCGGACAGCGCCAGCAGGATCGTGACCGCGAGCGTGGATACTCTCTGTGTCATCGCTGCCATGTCCAACACGCGAACCCGGCCTCCGGCTTCCCGTAGAGCAGCCGACCTACACGGTAACATACGGAGGCCCGGCGATCAGGCCCCCGGTTGCTACTCTGTCGGGCTTGCGGCCTTCGCGCCACTTCTGCGACGGACAGCGGCCAGCGCGAGGAGCAACACGAGCCAGGCCGGTGTCGATCCGGCCGAAGAGCAGCCGCGAGAGGCCGCCGGATAGGTCACGCCGATGGCGCCCGATTGGGCGCCGGCATCGGGGGTAATGTCGGTGTTGTTCGTACCCGCGTCGCCGGCCGTTCCGGCGTCGGCAGCGCCCGCATCGGCGACGTCGCCGCCTGCATCGGGAAGGCCGGCGTCCGGCGCGCCGCCGCAGCAGGGAACGATCTCCGCTGCCGGATACGTCACCATGCCCGACTCGAACGTCGCGTTCGCCGGTTGGCCATTGATGGTCACGCTCGTCGCGGCGGGCGCATACGCCTGAAAGTCGGCGATCCCGCTGCCGGTCACGGCCAGCACCGACCCCTGCACGCTCGTTTCAACCGAAGAAGCGCTGGCGGTCGACAACAGCAGCCGCGTCCCGAACTGGTCCAGGATCGCGCCGGCCCCGAAGAGCGCCGCCCGCAGCGGAGCGCCCGTCGCATCGCGCGCCGCCACGCCGGCGATCGACCCCGAGAGCGAGAGATCGCCGGCCGAGCGCGTGAAGATCCAGCGCTCTTCCAGGGCCGAGCCGGGCGCGACGATCGCTCCCGCCCCCGGATCGATCGACGTCAGCGCGTTCACGGCCGTCCGCTGCGCCCACGACGCCGTCGCAACCGGCACCAGCGCGGTCAGGAACTGCTGCGCCGCCGCGTTCGCCGAGGGCCGCACGCGCACGTAGCTCGTCTGCGCGTCCGGGTCGAATTGATCCATTAATTCAGCCGTTTGCGAGCCGGTCGTGGCAGTCCAGCTCAAAGGTGACAGGACCCGCACGCCGAGCGACTGCCCTTTCTTGCCGATGCCCTGGACCCAGCCGGAGCTCGTGTCGACTGAAACGCCGTCCTGGAAGTGGCAGATCCAGTCGTACGCGTGCGCGCTCGTCGCGTCGATGTCGTCGCGCACCAGCGCGTACCGTCCGCGCGCCATCGCGACGACGCGGTCCCAGCGCGAGATGCCGAGCGACGAATCGAAGAGCTGTGCCCCGGTCCCGCCGGCGATGGCGTAGTCGGCGGTGCCCATCGGCGCGAAGAGCGGGCTCGACTTGCGGTTCCAGAACCACGCGTTGTTCCAGTTCGAGTCGGAGATGCGGGTGTCGCCGAGCTGGCCCTTGCCGTCGACGAGCAGCGCATTGTGGTACGCGGTCTGGCTGGCCGGATAGGTGTAGTCGGTGCTCTTGCCGGCGTCGTAGCCCATCGCTTCCGGTGCCAGCCAGGTCCCCTTGCCGAAGAGCCAGAAGCTCATGTCGTCGTTGTGGTCGTGGCCCCACTCGACCCAGCCGCAGTCGGCGTTGCCCCACGCGGCGTTGCCCATGCAGGGGGTGCCGTTGTTCATCACCCGGTTGAAGTTGACGTTGCCGCCGAAGACCGCGGCCTTGAAGCCGATGGTGAAATCGCCCTTGTCGAACGTGCTGTGCAGGACGGCCGCGCCGATGTCGGGAAACTGCGAATCGAGCGGCAGCGTGTTGACGTCCGCGGGCGTAACCGTCGGATCGTAGGCGATGAATTCGAAAATGTCGTACCACATCTCCGGCAGGAAGGTTCCGCGGCCGACTCCGGCGACGTAGCGCTGCGCGGCCGTCTCGGCGTAGCCGTCGCGGAAGCGGGAGGCGGTGAAGCGGAGGATCTGCAGCGTCTGCTGCGCCGGCCAGTGGGTGAAGTCGCCGAACGGCAGGATGAGATTGTTGGGCAGGTCGGGGATGCCGACCGTCAGGTAGAACTTCCCGTAGCCGCGCAGCAGGCCCATGTCGGTGTAGTCGGCGCCCGCGTGGCGCAGCGCGAGCCAGAAGGGCATCGCCATCGCGAGGCCGTAGCCTTCGTAGGGAAGGCCCTCGTGCCAGCTGCCGTCGGGGATGGCGCCGATCGAGAGCTGGAGCCGCTGCAAGTTCGTCTGCGCCAGCGCGAGCCAGCCGGCGGCGCGCGCGTCCTCGCCCTGCAGAACGAGCGCGGCCATGCCGAGGCCGGCGGTGTCGATCCAGTTGTGGTTCTGCAAGTACTCGTCGACCCACCACGCGTTGGGAAAGTAGGTCGCGACCTTCTGCGCCTCGGTGCCGAGCTTGGCCGCGATCGTGGCCCGATCGGAAGCCGAGAGCGTCTCGTAGATCCAGTCGTACGCGACGGCGCAGCCGAGCAGCATGTGCGCTTCGTTGAGGTCGGGGCCGCCGAGCGAGGCGCTCTCGCCATCGTCCCACGCGCTCCAGCCGGCATACGTGAGCAATTGCGACCGGGCGATCGCCGCGTACTGGGTATTCCCCGTCATCTGATAGCCGAAGGCCCAGACGGCGACCTGGTTGCCGAGGAATCTGAAGTCGTCGTACTCGGTCGCGGTCGGCGTCGGGTCGCCGAGATGCTGATTCAGGATGGTGGTGATGTGCGAGCCG
>VBLM01000035.1 GCA_005879095.1 Deltaproteobacteria bacterium | reverse complement strand
CCTTGGCGGCGATCGTCGGCGCGCAGCTCGATCGCTGGAAGAAACGCGACATCGCCGTCCGCGCGCGCAAGATGCTCTAGCGAAAACCTCCATAGGTGCCGGCCCGCCCAATGCGCCGACGGCTCACTGCGCCGCGCGGGTGTACGAGAGGCGAAGGTCCGGCTCCCAGTCCGATCCATCCTTCTTCATCGACCCCTCGCCCTCCATTGTGCGTCCGTCATTGGCGATCGTGACGCGGAAGCGTTGGGCGAATTGCGGCGCGTCGCGCGACCACGTGAAGCCGTCCGAGCGGAGCGCTACGTCGTACCTGCGAGCAACACCGCGAATGTCGAAGTAGAGCATCGTACACGCGTCATCGGCCTCGTCCGTTCCAAAGATCGCGATGCCCTCGGGAATCTCAGGGTCCTCCATCTTCGAGCGCATGCGGACGAACGCTCCGCCCTCGATCCGTTCGAACGTGACGCGGCCCCGCAGAGTGCGACCCGGAAGGTACGGGTGCTTGCCCGTCACGTTCCAGACTCCAACAGCTCGGTCGAGCACAGAGAGCGCCCGATTCGTCCACATGGTCTACGCCGTGTACCACGGTGTTTATCCGTCCTGTTGCCCGGCGGGCGGGCATCTGGGCAAGGCCATGTCGGCACTTTCCGGCCCAGCTCGCAGTGACGAATCTACCCCCCACGACTGTGCCAGGAGGAGATCGGCATGAAGATCAAAATCACCGACACTTGCGGCAATCTGATCCAGATCGTCGCCCTCGATCGCCAGCAGCGCTGAGTATGCAGGAACGGCGGTTATCGGACTATCGCCAGCAACAGGAGAGTGAACCAAATGAAGACGCCGAGAGGGGTGGCTCGAAAAGGCCCAAATGGCTTCGAAGTGATCTTCGAACGCCACATCCCGCACCCACCACAACGCGTATGGTCCGCGCTCACCGAACCGGAAAAGATCGAGACGTGGTTTTGTGCCCGAGTTGAAATCGAGCGCCGCCTCGGCGGGAAGATCATCGAGCACCATGACCACGTTGGCGTCGATGTCCACGGCGAAGTTACCCGCTGGGAAGCCCCCAGGGTCTTCGAGCACAGTTGGTGGTTCGGAAACGGAGAAAAGACCCCGGAGAACAAGGTTCTCTGGGAACTCTTCCCCGAAGAATCGGGGACGAGATTGGTCCTGACGCATCGCCGCCCGGGTCTTGATGAGGGCGGTATGTCCGGCGCCCACGTCAGCCTGGACGTCCTTTGCGCTGTTCTCGACGGTGCAGATCCAAAGCAGCATTCTGCGCCGGCAGGTAATTTCCGCGATGGAGAATTCGTGCAAACCCGCGCTGGACGTGGATTTTGGGCCAATCGTGAGAAACTGGAGCGAGAGTACAAACGGGACTTCGCCGCGGTTTAGCTGCACCGGCAGGCGGGGCCACGAGTGCGATGCCTCGAAAGCCTCGGCAGCGGGCGATTGCTAATGGCTGTGTTCGCCGAAGACTTCGCGCATGGAGTTGGCGATTTCGCCGAGGGTGGCTTTCGATTTCACGGCGGCCACGATGCGGGGTACGAGGTTTTCCGAGCTGCCTTGCGCGGCGCGCTTCAGATCGGATAGCGCGCGGGTCGTGGCGGCGTTGTCGCGTTCCGAGCGGAACTTCTTCAGCCGCGCGATCTGCTGTTCTTCGAGAGCGGGGTCGACGCGCAGCGTGTCGAACGGCGCCTCCTCGGTGACGAACTCGTTCACGCCGACGACGATCTGCTTGCGGGCTTCGATCTCCTTCTGCGCGGTGTACGCCGCGTCCTCGATCTCGCGCTGCGGATAGCCGCGCGAGAGGGCCTCGACCATGCCGCCCATCTCGTCGACCTTGCGGATGTAGGCCTCGGCCCGCCCTTCCAGCTCGTGGGCGATGATCTGTTGCGTCCTCAAAGCAATTCTTGCGCTCGCTTCGGTAGGCAGCGACAGCGCCTCGTCGCGGCCGTTGGTGTGGAGCGACTGGCAGCCGCCGAGCACGGCTGCCAGCGCCTGCAGCGCGACGCGCACCACGTTGTTGTCGGGCTGCTGCGCGGTCAGCGTCGAGCCGGCCGTCTGCGCGTGGAACCGAAGCATCGCGGACCGGGGGTCTTTCGCCTTGAAGCGCTCCTTCATCGTCCGCGCCCAGAGGCGCCGTGCGGCGCGGAACTTGGCGACTTCCTCGACGAAATTGTTGTGCACGTTGAAGAAGAACGACAGCCGGCCGGCGAACGAATCGACGTCGAGCCCGCGCTTCACCGCCGCGTCGACGTAGGCGATTCCGTCGCCGAGCGTGAAGGCAATCTCCTGCGCCGCCGTGCTGCCCGCTTCGCGGATGTGGTAGCCGCTGATGCTGATCGGATTCCATTTCGGCACCACGCGCGAGCAGTACTCGAAGGTGTCGGTGATCAAGCGCATCGAGGGCGCGGGTGGGTAGATGTAAGTCCCGCGCGCCATGTACTCCTTGAGGATGTCGTTCTGGATCGTCCCCGACAGATCCGCCGCCGCCGTCCCGTGCGTCTCTCCGACCGACTGGTAGAGCGCGAGCAGCGTCGCCGCCGTCGCGTTGATCGTCATCGAGGTCGAGACCTTGCCCAGGTCGATCCCGCGGAAGAGCCGCTCCATGTCCTCGACGGAATCGATGGCCACGCCGACGCGCCCGACCTCGCCGCGCGCGCGCGGGCTGTCGGAGTCGTGGCCCATCTGAGTCGGCAGATCGAACGCGGTCGACAAACCCGTCTGACCGGACTTGAGCAGATAGTGAAATCGTTCGTTGGTCTGCTCGGCAGTGCCGAATCCCGCGTATTGGCGCATCGTCCAGAAGCGGCCGCGATACATCGACGGCTGCACGCCGCGCGTGTACGGATGGAGCCCCGGCAATCCGATGCGCGGGTCCGGCTCCGGCGGCGAATACAGAGGCTTGATCTCGATCCCGCTCGAGGTCTGAAACACGCTCTTGCGCAGGGACGACTTCCCGTACAACTCGGCCCATTTCTCCAGCGCGGTCATGGCCGCACTCCTTCTGCCCAGAAGATTGCGTACCAGAACGCCGCGTCGGGCCGCACCGCCCAGGTGCCCAGCGCCTCCAGTCCGTCGTTGAACTCGGCAGCGCCGAGCAGGCCGCCGTCGACGATGGCGCCCCGCGCGCTCGCGACCACGCCCGCCAGGTTTTCGACGAAGGCCGGGAAGTTCGGCTGGCCGGCGCACGCCCCGAAGAAGATCCACGTCGCGCGCACCGGCTGCGCGCCGGCTTCGTGCAGGAGCGAAACCAGCCGCCGTCCGATGTACGGATCGCAGCCGAGCCGATCGTACGTCCGCTCGTACGCGCGCCACAGCGTCATGAATCCGGGCGGCTCGGGATACAAGCGAAGCACGTCGTGATCGTCATCCTGCAGCACGACCCGCCCGCCCGGCCGCACCGCGCGCACCATCTGCCGCACGACTGCGACCGGGTCCTGCACGTGCTCGAGGATGAAGCGGGCGTGCGCGAGATCGAACTGTCCCCATTCATCCGCGCGCAGCGGCGGATCGGTGACGTCGCCCTGCCGCAGATCGAGAAGCTGGTCGCGTTCGGCGCGCGCAAGCTGCTCCTCGCTGCGCTCGATGCCGACCAGACGCCGGCCCGCCACCCGCGCCATCCCCAGCGAGAGCTGCGCGAGGCCGCAGCCGAAATCGACGATGCGCTCGCCGCCGCGCAACGCGAGCTCGCGCAGCGCGGCTTCGTTCATCAACCGGTTGAGGAGCGAGAGCCGCTCCTGCTCGGTGGGCGAAGTCCCGTGCAGATACGTCGCGCCCGCCGGCATCACGTCACCACGGCGAGCTTGGCGCCCGACTCGACCGCGGCGCCTTCGACTGCGTGCAGCTCGGTGATCTTGCCGGCCTTCGGACTCTTCAATTCGTTTTCCATCTTCATCGCTTCGACGACGATCAGTCCCTGGCCCTCGCCGACCTCGTCACCCGCTTTCACCAGGACGCGGACGACCTTGCCCGGCATCGGCGCGTCGATCCGCTGCGGTCCTTCGAGACTGAACTTTCCGCCCGCCTGGCGCAGCCGCAGCCGCCGCTCGTCGAGCAATTCCATCGGGAAGACGTTCTCGCCGACCAGCACCGACAATCGCCCGTCCTTGCCCGGCTCGATGTCACAGCGCGCGCTGCGCGCGTTGGCCAGGATGCTGACCGCGAATCCCTGCAGATGCACCGCGTCGACTTCGAGGATCCTCTCGCCGATGGCGACGCGATACTTGCCGCCGCCGCGCGAGGTGATGTCGATCACGTGCTCCTCGCCGCCGACGACCGCGTGGTACCTCATCGCGACCTCCGCAGCGCCGAGAGCCGTCCGGCCCGCGACCAGAGCGACTCCGGCGATGCCGCCGCCGGCGCGGCGGAAAGGGCGGTCCGCTCGTCCTGCTCGAGCTGCCAGATGGCCGCGGCCGCGAGCGCCAGATCGCGATCGTCTACCGGCGATGACGCCTTCAAC
>VBLM01000034.1 GCA_005879095.1 Deltaproteobacteria bacterium | reverse complement strand
CGTTCCCGGGCTGGGAAGGAAATTGCGCGACGGATCTTCCGCGTAGAGCCGCGCCTCGATCGCATGACCGCGCAGGTTTCTTACGACGTCGTCCTGCGTCCACGGCAGCTTCCCGCCCGAGGCGATCTCGATCTGCCAGCGCACCAGATCGAGCCCGGTGCACCACTCGGTCACCGGATGCTCGACCTGCAACCGTGTATTCATCTCGAGGAAATAGAAGTTGCGCGTGTTCCCGTCGACGAGGAATTCGCAGGTGCCGGCGCCGACGTAGCCGACGGCCTTGGCGGCGTTCACGGCCACGCGCCCCATCTCTGCGCGCAGCTCCGGCGTGACGATGGCGGAAGGCGTCTCCTCGATGACTTTCTGGTGCCGGCGCTGCACGCTGCACTCGCGCTCGCCGAGCCAGATCGCGTCGCCGTGGGTATCCGCGAAGACCTGGATCTCGATGTGGTGCGGCCGCGAGACGGCCTTTTCGATGTAGACCCGGTTGTCGCCGAACGCGCCGAGAGCTTCCCTTTGCGCGGTGGCGAGCGCGCTGTCGAAGTCTTTCGGATTCTCGACCAGCCGCATGCCCTTCCCGCCGCCGCCCGCCGC
>VBLM01000265.1 GCA_005879095.1 Deltaproteobacteria bacterium | reverse complement strand
CGAAGTAGAGCGACTTGATCTGCGGCTTTGCCGCCGGCTTGTCGTCGCTTTTCGCCGCGGGCTGGTCGGGCTCCGGCGCGGACTGCGACTGCGCGGCCTCCTTCATGTACGACGCCAGCGCGGCTTGCGTGTCGTGCCCCGGAATGCCGTCGACGCCCAATCCCTTTTGCTTCTGGAACGCCTTCACCGCGGCGATGGTGGCGTCGTCGAGCTGCGCGGGGTTGTCACCCGGCGCGACCTTCAGCTCGCCGCGGTGGAACGCGATCGACAGGCCGGCGTGGACCTGCGCCTGGTTGGTCGCCCAGGCCGCGTAGCGGGCGATCTTCTCCCGCGTCTTCGGATCGGGATGCCCGGGCTGCGGCACGTTGCCGCCCATGTACTTGCTCTGGAAGTCGCGCATGGCCGCTTTCGGATCGGCCGGGTCAGTCGAAATCCACCGTGCTTTCCAAAGGACGCCGAGATTGTCCTCGGCTTCGTCATGAGCCGGATGCGACTCCGCCGGCGGCGGCGCCTTTTCCGGCTCTTTCGCCTCCTCGGACTTCTTCGCCTTGGCCTTGATCGGTTTTGGCGCCTCGTCAGCCGCCGGCTCAGGCGTCTTCCCGCCATCCGCGCGCAGATACGGTTCCGGCGGCACGACCCCGCCCAGCCGCGACACGTGGCACACGGCCAACGAGACCGGCATCGACCCCGCGTAGCTGATCTGCACGTTCTTCGCCGGAACGCCGAACGTATCCAGATCGATGTCGCCCTTCTTGAACCCCGGCAGGCCGAACCACCAGTACGGCTTCTCGATGTATTCCGGATAGGCCTTCGGGTCCTCGATGATCCCGGCGAACATTTCCTTCTTTTTCAGATATTTACCCCCGGACCTCTCCATGTACTTCGGATCCACGTCCGGATACCGGAAGAGCGTGATCCCCGCGCCGCCGGCCGCGGTGCCGTTGGAGGAGATGAACTGGAAGCAATCGACCTCGCCGTTCTTGTTCAGATGGACGTTCCAGCAGAACGTGGCGTGCCCGTTCCCGCTCTGCCAGTCGATGCCGACGACGTCGCCACGGCGCATCTTCCGCGGCTCGACCGGCTTGCCGAGGTTCAGCGCGACGACCGACCCCGCCGAGTGAGCGATGTACTCGAACGCCCCGAAATCGCCCGCCAGCTGCGGCATCCGATCGACGTAGTTCTTCTTGAACGCCGCCTTCCAGGAGGCGAATTTCTTGTTCGCATTCAGCGCCGCGAAATACGAGAGCGAGAAGCCGTTGTGCAGGCCGTAGAACGTCGCATCCAGCGGCTTGCCGCCGTCGAACTGCGGCTCGTACGGCTCCTTCAGCGACCACGGCTGGCCGGGATCGAACGGCCGCGGGTCGAGCGCCATGTAGATGCAGGTGGCGGTGAACGGCGAGCACGACGTCACGCCGCTCTTCCCCTTGCTGGTGGCGTTCTTCACGTCGACCAGCACGGCGCCGCCATAGCCGCCGGTGTTCAGGTCGCGCAGGTGCTCCCAGATGCGCACCAGCTTGGCGAGCCCGCCGTCGACGCTCGTGGCCTGGAAATCGCCCGCCTGCAGGTCCTCGAACTTCATGACTCCACCATGAATCGGTAGGGGGCGTCATCGCCCTCCAGGTCGCCAGTCATCACCGAGTGCGCCGTAAACGAGACGCCTCGAATTTCCACAGTAATTACACCATGTTCCACGTGCATCTGGATGCTGCCGCCGTCGTCGGTCACGAGCTCGTGCCCGCCTTCGACCTTGACCGTCTCGCCTTTCAGTGGGGCGCCCGAGCCGTCGACGAACGCGACGTGGAGAAGCCCGTGGCTGTCCGGATCCGGCAGGTGCGCCGCCACCGGGTGCGTCATGTCGCCGAACGCATCGGGATGCTCGTCGGCTTCCTTGGCGTCGATGTGGATCAGGTACTCCTTCTCGTCCGGAACGCGCGCTTTCAGCACGCCGTCGTCGTCGGTCACCGCGGCCTTGCCGACCTGCTCGCCGGTGTCCGGATCGCAGATGCGCACCCGCTCGTGGGCCAGCGGGGCGCCGCTCGCGGCGTGCAGCTGCATGTGGATCTCGAACTTTCCGTCGGGGACGCCGCCTTGGGTTCCCGGCGGGTCCGATGGCTCGGCGTCACCGCCCGAGCCGTCCTCGTCCCAATGCTGGGCGAGCTTGCGGTACCGCGGGTTGCCCTTGCCGTCGCCGACGACGATCAGCACGGAGTGGCCGGCTCGCAGCTGCAGGCCGGCCTTCAGCTCGGAGAACTGGACGGATTTTTCTTCGATCTTACTGGAGCTGGGCACGGTCGCCCCCCGACCATGAAGCGGGAGCAGTTTATCAGACGTTCGTCCTTCCGGTCACGCTGCGCCGCCGCGCTTCGAGCGACGTAGTCGCGCTCAGTCGTCGATCGCCATGAGACCGAGTTGCTTCAGTCGGTCGAGACCATCCTTCATGGCCTTGGATTCCCGCGGAATTTCTTGCCGGTGAGGTTGGGATCGTCCTCGACCGGGCCCGTCGGCTCGACGAGGTAGATGCGGCCGCGTCCCTCGCCGGCGGCGAGCTCCGCGCCCCACGCCGCGGCGTCGAGAGTGCGGGTGAAATAGATGTAGTTCGCGTTGCGAGCGGTCGCGCCGAAGTTGGAGAGGTAACCGGGCTTGAGCAAGTCGCCGGGACGCAGGACGGCACGCGTCCCGTGGTAATGGACCCACTCGGTGACTTCGCCGGTGACCCGCAACGGTGCGCGAGAGCAAACCGACATCGATGGATGACCGGGCGGATGGTAGCCGGCCTGATCCGCGGCGCGTTCGAGGGAGCCGAGGGGTTCGACGA
>VBLM01000033.1:15195-15706 GCA_005879095.1 Deltaproteobacteria bacterium | reverse complement strand
CCGGGAAACGTCCGCGAGCTGGAGAACACCCTCGAGCGGGCGGTGCTGACCTGCGACGGGAACGTGATCCACGGGCACCACCTGCCGCCGACGCTGCAGACGGCGGAAGCGTCGGGGACCGCGATCAAGACCTCGCTCTCGGATGCGATCGAGCAGTACGAGAAGGACCTGATCCTCGACGCCTTGAAGAGCGCGCGGGGCAATCGGGCCCGCGCGGCGCGATTACTGAATTCTACCGAACGGATCATCGGTTATAAAATTCGCAAATATCGAATCGACCCCCGCCGGTTCAGGTCGGCGCAGGCGCCGTCATCGGTGAAGAGCGTTTGAGGAGCCAGTCGGAAACCAGCGGGAAGATTTCTTCGGGCGCATGGCGGCCGAAGATCAGGTCGGAGTGGCCGTAGCCGTTGGCCTCGATGAATTCCTTCTCGCCGCCCCACAGCTCGAAACCGGGGCGCACCGAGGCCGGCGGCGCGAGCAGATCGCGCTCGCCGGCGATGAAGAGCGCGGG